>JBEBGA010000510.1:0-1775 GCA_040081695.1 Pyrinomonadaceae bacterium | reverse complement strand
GTCCGGCGTTGTGAATTATAAGATCGACCTTGGTCATTTGGGCGAGATTACTGACTTTTCTTCGCGATCTTTTTATGATTTTCGTTGACCAGCATTGTCGCGGCCGAGCCGTACCACGGAGTCAATTCCGCGACCATCATGCCGGATGTGATCACCGGATCGGTGTCAACGAGTTTCTGCGCTTCCTCGACTGTCGTGACTGCAAGAATAAAGATGCCGCGATACTGTCGCTCGTTTTTCCCGAACGGCCCGGCCAGAGCGAGTTTGCCTTCTCCGGCAAGGCGTCCCATGTTCGCCATATGACCCGCAAAGATCTCATCACGTCGCTTCTTCTCCGTGATCGATGCATCCTTTGGCCCAGTTTTGAGGATACAAAATACATAGCTCCTCATCCCGCTATCGTCGCCGCCGGCCTTAGCCGCGAGAGCCGCGTCGTAGTTCGGATTAGCAGGCTTCTCCGGCGTCTGCGCAAATCCGCAGATAGCCGCAAGGGCACTCATTGCAAAAATTGCGAATAAATTAGTTGTTCTCTTCATAAATTATTTCTCAACCGTCTCGGGCCCAAAGATCGAGTCCTTGTATTTGTTATAAAGAAACGAGATCACCAGTAACAACAACCCTAGCGATACGAATAAGATCGTCTTCGGGATCGTGCCGAGATCGGTGACATCGTAAAAGAAAAGTTTAACAAGAGTCACGGCAAATAGAACAATCGCGGCGATGCGAACGTGCTTTTTGGCTTGTGCGATACCGATGGCGATCATCGCGAGGGCAAAAACTCCCCACAGAATACTAAGGCCGTATTTATCCGCACTCGCAATGTTAAGATGAGCGGCGACATTCATCACTTCGCAGCTGAGGATAATGAGCAAAGCCGGATATAAGATGGCGTCGAAACCTACCGACAATATCTCATCATCGACGGCATCTCGTATCATGTCGCTGCGTCGATATGCATACAAGGCCAGGATCAGCCCAGCCGCGAAAGCGTAGGAAAAATACCTAACGGCGACGTTCGCAAATGCCATTCCGAAAAGCTCGGCCGACGTTCCGGCGAGATAGCTCTCGCGCAATCCATAGAGCATAGTCATCCCGACCGTTAGAAAAATCGCGAGAGTCAGAACGCTTAGCCCGATTGTCGAAAATGCCGCAATTCGTGATTTAACCTTCTGAATATTAACGGCCGCCACCGCCATCAAGAACAGTAGCGTGTAATCGATCTGCGCGATCGTGTTGAACCGCCAGACATCCGGAATTTGCGAGATCGTCGAGCCGCGGAGCAACGCTTCGATGTGAAGGAAATTACTGATCTCGATCCGAAATGTGTTCCAAAGTGCAAAAAGCCCGACCGTCGCCGTCAGATATCCAAACGGCTTGATCAGCGTCTCGTCGAGGACGGATTCTTTTTCGTTGTCAGTGTTAGCGAAATATATAAACGCAAATGCTGCAACGAAAACAAGGCTCGTGATCATATCGCCATTGGCAAATGGCCGTAGAGCCGATTCAACGTCTCTACCGCGATCGCCATAAATTGCTATCCAATCAAGGGCACGGCTTCCCGCCGCGAGCGCCATCAGCGGGAACGCGAAATATTCAAAGAAATGTATCTGCCGCGTTCGCCCGAAATAGAACAACGCCGCCGCCTCGACGGACCATATGAGCGTGACGAAATTGCCGTCAAACTGGACGGGCACAGCAATCGTCGCAAAAGTGATAATTAGTATTGTCAGAATCTGAACAACATCGCTCGCATTCTGTTTTAGCCGCGCTACAAG
>JBEBGA010000013.1:0-24941 GCA_040081695.1 Pyrinomonadaceae bacterium | reverse complement strand
GAGTCAATGACCGCGACATTTAGTACGCGAAATCTTGGATACGATGCGAGTTAAGAAATTGGGGTTAAGGGATATGAAACGATCAGAATTGCGAGATATTAATCATTTGAAAAACGATCCGGGCCAAAGAGGCTCGGCGATCGTCATTTCGCTATTTGTATTGGCCTTGATAACGGTATTCGTGGCGTTGGCTTTGTCGCGTTCCTCTGCAGAAGCCGCTGCTTCGGGTAACGAGTCGGCGGAGAGCCGCACATTCTATGCAGCGCAGGGAAGTCTTGAAACGATGACCCGAAATTTTAACAAGGTATTTGAGGTCAAGCTCAACCCAACGAACGCTGAGCTTGATGCGGTTCGAAATGGGGGAGTCGCCGGACTCACGGGTTACACCTTTGCGCAGGAACTCGACCAAACGTCGTCTCGAACAAATGTTGTCCTTTCAGGCGGGCCATTTGCCGGCCTTTATGCGATACGCGACAACTGGCGGCTTCGCACGACGACGACGAATAACATCGGCGTGCAGGTACAGTTGACCCGAAACGTGCTTAACAACCGCATTCCGATATTTCAGTTTGGTATTTTTTACGATGATGATCTAGAGCTTTTCCGCCCGCCGCGGTTTAGCTTTGGCGGACGCGTCCACTCGAATCGCAACTTTTTCCTCTCGCCAGGATCAGAGGGTGTCTATTTCAATTCGCGTGTTACGACCGTTGGCCATCTTGTCACGCAGTCTTGGCGCAATTGGTCTACATCGGATAGCGGCAACGACGAAACCTATATTAAGAATGCGTCGGGTGTTGATCAGCAATTGCTGCCGACAATGGGCAGCGTTTTGAATACGACGGCAGGAGCGGCGAATAACATATTTGCCGGAGACCCTACGATGCCGCCGAGTAGGTTAAATACGAGCTTCGCGACTCAGAGCAGCATCTTTGACGGTAATCTGCAAAATCTGGTCAAACCGTTGAAGCTGCCTATCAAGATCGACAGCGACACAAATGACCTGATCGAGATGATCAAGCGTCCAAAAAAGATAGCGGATTCATCCGGCGGGGATCTTTGGAATAACGGCGGCACGCTTGCCCCGGTTGTAGCAGCGACGGCTGACTCTGACATCCTCAAAGAAGAGCGTTTTGCTAATAAGGCCGGCATCCGTATTTCGCTGGCGGACAGTAAAGCAAAACTTCCGGGCTGTGCCTCGGGAACAGGTACGACTGCTATCACCGGGCCTTGTGGTGTACGCCTCGACGGATATAAAGACGGAACGGGAGCTATCCCGTCGCCGACGCCATCGGCTACACCCGATCGTGCCCGCGGCTATCAGCCAAAGGGAATGAAACTAAATTCCGCAGCATCGACATATGCTTATGTCCCGACCAGAGCAAACGGCGAACGGCTTTATACTGGCGGCACACGCGAAGTGTGGATCAAGGTAGAGACCGTTGATAGTAATGCCGGAACGGGTGTCGTAACAACTCGTGACATCACCGAAGATTTCTTAAGTATGGGTATTACCGAAGCCGCATCGACAAATATCGCACTTGCCGCTTATTCCGGAACTCGTACCGATAACGGTACCGCAACGAGCCCGAGTGCAAACATTACGGCAACATCTGCCCAAACGGCGACGACATATCCTGACAGCCGATCTGTAATTAAACTCCAGCGCTTTGAGATATTTGGCCCCGCGATACCAAATACGGGTAACTATCTGTATTCCTATGGTTCGGGCACGTCGGCGATAAACGTCGTTAGGCGATATAGCGGTGCCGACGCGACCGAGATCGGCAACGGCTGCGCATCGGGTTGTACCGCGCGTAATGCAGATCCTAATTCGGGCCTCGAACAATATGCCCACCTCAAACTCGCGACTCTCAACGGCACAGCTAATGAGGCTGTGATCCCGTTCCCGATCGAGATGTTCGATTCGCGCGAAGGTGAATATTACGATGACGCGTCGCGATATACGTCGGGTCAAGTTACACGTAACGGCGTGATGAGCCTTATCGACATTGATGTCGCGAATCTTCGCCGTTTCTTGCGTGGTGATTTTGACGGGCTTTTCCAACCGACCACAAATTTCCCATCGGGGCTTCGGAGCACTGACATACCGCAGCGTCAAGGTTGGGTAATGTACGTATCCGACCGCCGCGGTGACGCCGACTTTGATGGCCAGTACGATATGGAAGACGTCTATGGCGGTTCCCCCGGAAATGACGGTGTCCTACAGATCAACGAAGACGTTAATGGCAACGGAGTTCTTGACGCCAAATATTTTTCAAGTGCGACATCCGAAACATGCGTAAGCCCCGCAACTACGTGCGAGGCTCCTAAATACTCCGAATCGTTGACGCCCGATGCCGCTGCTGTTGATGATCATAAGTATTTTCGACGCGGTGTCAGACTCATTAACGGGACCACCATCCCGGGTATCTATAACACCTCGACGCCAGCCAATACCAGAGGATTTACCTTTGCGTCGGAAAACGGCACTTACGTCAAGGGCAATTACAACGCGACAGGCGTAAACAGTGTGCCGTCGACAGGGAACTCGGCATATTCAGAATACCGTCCGTTCAATACGTCGATGCACATACCGGCTTCGGTGGTAAGCGATGCAGTGACGATACTTTCAAATTCTTGGAATGATGCCGAGAGCTTTGCGACGCCTTACGATGCGGATTCGCGTGTGGCTTCGACTACGACCGCTAGGTTTGCGATGATCGCCGGCGACACGCTTGCGAACCGAGATCTCTCGCCCGGACAGGGCGGCAGCGGCCCGTGGCAAAATCTTAATGGTGGTGTACACAACTTTAAGCGATACCTTGAGACGTGGTCCGGACAACGGCTCGATTTCAGCGGATCGCTCGTCAATTTGTTTGTCTCGCAAAACAACAACGGCACGTTCAAATGCTGTAATACGGTGTATAACCCGCCGTTCCGAAACTGGGTGTTTGACAGCACCTTTCTCGACCCGGATCGTCTGCCGCCCGGCACGCCGTATTTCCAGTACATTCAGACGACCGGATTCCAAAAAACTAACAACTAAGATTTAGCCGTTCTTTATCTCGGGGTCGCGGCCGCAATGGCTGCGATCCCGATAGCCCAACCACCCATCCTGCCCTCTAACCCACATGGAGAAAATATGAAAACAATACATCTTAATAACCGAGGCTTTTCTTTGGTCGAACTCCTCATCGTCGTCGTGATCATCGGTATCCTTGCCGCTATCGCGATACCCAATTTGCTCGCATCGCGTCGTTCGGCAAACGAGGGCTCGGCGATCTCAGATCTTCGTATGGTGCATGGTGCTCAGATGACATTTGCATCGTCGCTTGGCAAAGGCTTGTTTGCCGGCAACACAGGCTCGGTCGTCAACTTTGAAGCTTTTACAGAACTTGGGGCCAACGGCATTATTGATACACAGCTTGCGAGCGGGCTAAAGAGCGGATTTATGTTCACCGGCGGCAAGGTCGATCCGTCGCCAAGTTCACCGCCAAGCTTTTGTCTGCGGGCCGTCCCGGTATCCGGCAGCGGAGCATTCGCGACCGGCCTACGCAATATTGCGGTCGCTACCGACGGCGTAATGTACGCCGGCGACTCAACCGATGCCGCCAACGCCCAATGCACCGTCGCATCCGGCAGTATTTCGGTTACGTCAGCAACACCATTGTCGTAAGAATCAAATGCCTGAATTTGAAAAGCTGCGAACCGTTGAGGGGAGCGGCTTTTTAATTTTGTCTGCGTAATTCAGTAACGTCGTTTTTTGAACAATGTCGGTGTAATATCGTATTGGGTCTAAGGTTCGCGAGTTGCAAAGATGCACGGCCCCATGCGATTAAAGAGCGATGAAAGAGCGATGAAAGAGCTTGTCCTGATCAACTGCCGGCTCGACCGGCGATATGACATCCACGACCAATTGGGTAAGGGCAGCTACGCCGAGGTTTTTCTTGCCCGCGATACTGTGGCTTCGCCGCAGTCGCCGCACAGCGAGGTCGTGATAAAAGCTCTCAACGTTTTTTTGCAAGACGACCTAGACGCCGATCTCGAACGAACGCTCGTCGAAAATTTTCAGAACGAAGCCATCGCTCTCGACCGCGTTCGCCATCCAAACATCATCAGCCGCATCGGCCACGGTACTGCCCGCGATCTAAAGGGAACCGTCTTTCATTATCTTGTGCTCGAATATTTGTCGGGCGGCGACCTGCAGGCGTTTGTCCGCAGACAGCAGATACCGCTACAGCAAGCGCTCGGGTTTATCGAGCAGATCTGTGCGGGGCTTGGCCATGCCCACGAAAAGGGGATCATTCACCGCGACATCAAGCCGCAAAATCTGCTGTTGACGGCTGACCGTTCGACCGTAAAGATCGCGGATTTTGGCGTTGCACGCGTAAATCTATCTGATTCGCCAATAACGCGTGTCGGCACCAATATTTACGCACCGCCCGAGCACAGCCCGATGTTTGCCGGCCACACCGGCAATCTCGAATATTCGCGTTTAACGCCAGCTGCCGATATCTATTCGCTCGCAAAATCGGCATACACGCTTATCACCGGTGAGGCTCCTCGGGCTTACGCACACGAACCCATAACCGGTTTGCCTGAACCTGTCCGTGACGAAGAATGGGCCGCCGAGTTACTGCGGGTCTTTACACGTGCGACTGCCGCTGATCCGCGTGAGCGTCACCAATCCGTCGAAGAATTTTGGGCAGACCTTGCCGCCGTTCGCCAGATCGCTGCCGATGGTGAATACAGCACGATGGTTCGTTCGCGTGTCGAAGCACCCCAGCCGCACGTCGCACGCGGCTATTCACCTCTGCCGCCCGCACAGCCAAATTTTGAGCCGATACCCGAAACGCCGGCGACGCCGCGTTCCACGGAGCCGACATATACACGTCCGGTTTATTCGGCGCCATTAAAACAAGAGATCGCAAAACCTATCCCGATAACCGCTGAGGTGCCGATCGTCGCAAAGCCTGTGCCCATCACCGCCGAATCACCGGTCGTTGCAAAAACCCGAAAACGGAAAACGTTGCGGCGCTTTGTCACGTTCTTGCTGATCATTGGAATATTCACCGGCATACTCTACGGCACGGCAACATTTATGCGTGGGCGCGGGCTGATACCTGATATTACAAATCCGCTCAAAACTCGCACGGCCGTTGCAAAGACCGACATTTACCTGCGTTCCGGCCCTGACGCGGGTAACGATCAGATCGGCCTCGTTACCAAAAATTCGAAAGTGCGCATTGTAAATGAGCAAAATAACTGGTATCAAGTTGATGTTGTTGAACAAGGCCGGTCACGAACGGGCGACGCGAACGCGAGTCGAGGTTGGTTGAACGGTAAATATCTTGACATTGCGCAAAACTAAGATTTGCCACCGAGGACACAGAGGGAATTGAGCTAAAAATAGACTGTGTGATCTCCGTGCTCTCTGTGTTCTCTGTGGCTGGTTTTCATTCAAAATGAGTATTTTAGACAAAGTCAGACGCTGGATCGACGGTGATTCGTCCGAAATGGTTCTCGAAGAGGCGGCTCGCGACGCCCAGGTCAAACCGCGCAGCGATGCCGAAGAGTTTATCGTCAAGATCGCCCGTGAGGTTGAGAGCATAATGCAGAAAGAGATCATCGCTTTGCCTCAGGGCACGACGATAATCCCAAGCGAATACATCATTTTTCTCAGCAACGACGACGACAAAGAGTGGCAAGGTGTCAAACGCAAGGGGCTCGAACAGGGCTTGTATCACATCCTCGCCGAGCGCGCTAAAGAGCTGGCGGGCAAGAAAAAACTCGAAACAAAATCGTTTGTCATTGAGCTCCGCATTGACGGCACCATGGAAAAAGGTGACGTCCGCGTCCAGCATAGCTGGGAAGACTCAGCCAGCAACAAAACAGGTGTTTTGACGCGGCCCAGATCACTGCCGGACCTGCCGGCCCCGGCAAACGTAATTCCCGCGACCGTGCCAAATGTTACATCTTCGACCGGATCGCCGAGTGTCAATATTCATCAGGCCGTACCGATCCCGGCTGAAGACAAAGAAGAGATGACGCACGTTAAAAGCCGTATGACCGAGCTTTACCGGCTCGAGATATGGCGCGGCGGCGTCAGACAAAATGTCATACCCATTTTTCAGACAGAGGTTTCAGTCGGGCGCGGTTCGCGTTCAAAGCCCGTGGATATACCGCTTTCGGGCGATGTCGAGATCAGCCGTCGTCACCTAACTCTCGTAACTGACGGTAAAGGTGGCTTTTGGGCTGTCAACGAAGGAAAAAACCCCGCCGCGATCAATAACCAAGAGCTGCCGGCAGGTCAACGCATCGCAATAACTCCGGGCGTCCCGCTCAATGTTTGCAGCTATATTCTCAGGATCCTAACTGTTTGAATTAGGGAAGTGAGCCGCTTTCGATCAGTACGATCAACTCGGCTAGACTCTTTTCCGCTCCTGCAACGACATCATCAGGATAGCCATATTTGATCCGATTCTTTTCGAGATCATCGCGGTCCAGCACCTCATAACCGCGTTCTGGCCAGACGATCAAATCCAGATCGAGATCAACATAGTCCAGCACATTGTCCGCAAAATGCGGCGGCATCGTGATATTGCAGTAATAATTGCGTAGGCTGCCGTCTGGTTCGTGAAAGCGAAAGATGTTGTACCAGCGGTCAAACCAAAAATGCTCAAACGAAACAGTGCCCCGCTTTATCATGCCCAGGTCGTCGTGTTGGATGTCCTCTTGAAAACTGCCTACCACAACGAGCATTTCATCGCTCTGGCTGATAAGCCCGCCAGGCCAAGTTCGCCTGATGTGTCCGTCGTATTTTCGCGAATTGATCGTGATCTGCCGCTCGGCCATGGTTAGTCTTCTTCGGCGTCGGCTGCTCCGGTGTATGCTTTTCGCAGCTTGGTTAGCAATTCCGGTAATATCAGCCGCTCCGTTTCGTTGAGATCGGCCAGATAATTTGTCTCAAGCTCCAGCCACTGTGCATTAACATCGTCACGCATCGCATGCCCCTGATCGGTCAGATAGACCCGCGTCGAACGCCCATCGCCATCCTCGCGCTCGATCTCGACAAGATTGATCACTGATAGTCCTTTTATCATCTTGCTGACCGTCGGGGCAGCGAGGCTAAGTCGACGGGCGAGGTCTACTTGACGCAGCCCGTCTTCGTTCCACAATTCGAGCAACAGGAAAACCTGCCCGGCGTGGAGGCCGATCAGCCCCATGTGACGCTCGAGCACGGTCTTGTATGCGGTCGTCACGCGGGCCAAAAGGTAGCTGATGGTCTTTTGAAAAATGATCTCTTCTTCCATAACTGCACCTGTTTTTATATGCTTAACTTAAACAATTAGCAGGGCAATTTGATTTAGTTAGCACCCTGATATTCAAAGGTTAGCCACCTAACTAAAAATGATTAGGATGCTAACAATTAAAAATTAGCACGATATGTTTTATTACCAAAGTGGGCTAACATTAATTTATGGAAAATGCTGAAAAGCTTAAAAATGCACGCAATATTCTGCTTAAACTGCACAAATCACTCATCGATATGGAGCGGGAAATGTACGAGGGCATCCACGGCGAGCTGACGCCGACCCAGTTCCTTAACCTTTTGATGGAAGACGAGGATTTTGCATGGCTGCGTAAATTCTCAACGCTGATCGTCGAGATCGACGAGATGTTTGCGTCAAAAGAGGGAATTGAGGCCGGTATGATCGAGGCGAACCTAGAAAAGGTTTTGGAATTGGTAGAAATGCGTGAGCCGGATGAATATTTTAAGGCTAAATATCAGTTTTCGATCCAACGTGACCCAGACGCCGCCGGACTGCACAGCCAACTTAAGACGTTAATGGGAACAGAGTAGGGTCTGATAATGGTTGGTCCACCTTGGTCCATGTGGTCCACCTGGTCCGGACCGGACCAAGAAACGGGGAATTAACATAAAAAGGCCGCGAACTATAGATTCGCAGCCTTTTGACTTTTTACTTTTACCTTTTTACTTTCGGCCTACGACCGTCCGCTTTTCTTCCAGTCGTTCAAAAAGCCCTCAAGCCCTTTGTCCGTCAGCGGATGCTTGACGAGCTGTTGAATGACCTTGAACGGTATCGTCGCGACATCGGCTCCCGCCAACGCACAATCTACGATATGCACCGGATGCCGTATTGACGCCGCCAATACCTCGGTCGCAAAACCATAATTGTCATAGATCTGCACAATATCGCGGATAAGCTGCATCCCATCCTGTGCGATGTCATCCAAACGACCGATAAACGGCGAGATGTACGACGCACCTGCCTTAGCCGCAAGCAATGCCTGCGCAGGCGAGAAGCAAAGTGTAACGTTTACCTTGGTTCCCTCGGCACGGAACGTGCGGCAGGCTTTTAGCCCGTCGAGCGTCAGCGGAACCTTGATAACAACATTCTTGGCGATCTTTGCCAAAGCCCGGCCTTCTTTGAGCATTCCCTCGGTATCCAGAGCAGTCACCTCCGCCGAAACATCGCCTTTGACCAGTTTGCAGATCTTGGCGATATGCTTTTTGAAATCAACATCACCCTCTTTCGCAACCAGGCTTGGATTGGTAGTAACGCCGTCGATCAGCCCAAGCTCATTCGCCTCTTTGATCTCGTCAAGATTTGCTGTGTCTATAAAAAATTTCATAATTTTGTTGCAGAAGCCCGCAGGTCAACAAGGGCGTAACATTCACTTCACAATGTTTTTTAGTACGCCGATGCCCGTAATTTCAACCTCACAAACATCGCCGGTATTCATTTTCGATACTCCGGATGGTGTTCCGGTTGCGATAATATCGCCCGCGTTCAGCGTCATCATATTTGAAATATATCGTATCAGAAAGTCCACCGGAAAGACCATTTGCGACGTTCGCCCATTCTGTCTGACCTCGCCATTGACCCGCACAGTAACGCCTAGATCGCTCAAATCCAGTTCAGTTTCGATATGCGGCCCGATCGGGCAAAACGTATCGAACGATTTCCCGCGCGTAAATTGAACGTCCTTTCGCTGGATATCACGCGCCGTTACATCATTGAGACAGGTGTAGCCAAGAATATATTCAGGCACATCATCAGCATCCGTTAATCCTTTACATGTCTTAGAGATAACCACCGCGAGCTCACCTTCATGTTCAACCTGATCGCTTTGTTCAGGTAACACAATATTTTTGCCATCATAGATCAACGCGGACGGTGCTTTCAGGAAAAGCAGAGGCTCTGTCGGCACATCATTACCAAGCTCAGCCGCGTGTTCGGCATAATTGCGCCCGACACAGACGATCTTTGACGGAAAGGGAACTTGTGAAAGCTCGATCTTCATAATTTACGGCACGGTTTCTGAAACAACATCTGACAGCGAGCTAACATTGCCCGTCTTATCCGTCGCAGTAATGTAGTAATAATAAGTTTTACCGGACTCGACCTTCGTATCCTGATACGTATTTGTTTGTAATAATTGCGGCGTCAGTAACTCCCACTTGTCTTTTGCGCGGTCTTTATTGATCGATCGATAGATCCTATACCCGGCAATGTCTTTTTCGGGGTTGACGGCGAAAAATATCGAGATCGCATTTGGAGCGGCAGCAACGGTGATTGCTGATGGAGCAGACGGAGCAAATGAGTCGATCGCCTTGAATTTCAATATATTTGATTCAACACTTTCGACAGGTTCGGCCTGTACACCTACTGAAACGGCACGCACAAAATAGTAATAATCCTTACTAAAATCAAAGAATTCGTCGTCAAAGCTGGTCGTCGTAATAGGCGTTTTGTTCAATAGGTTCGCAGGTTCTTTTTCCGAATTCGATCTATAAACATTGTATCCGAGCACACTGACGGGCTGCGATCCGTCAATATTCGATGTCGGAGCCTGCCATTTTAACAGAACCGCATCCTGCGACGCCTCAGCAAGAAGGGAAGCCGGGCCGTTCGCGATCTTTGATGCTGGCTCGATCAGCAGCGAATTCGAAAAAGCGGCCTTTTGCCCCGACGAATTAACAAAACGTATTGCATATCTTAGACGCGCCGCTTGCCCCGCAAATTGTAGCGTATCCTTAAATTGCAGCATTTTATTGCCAAAATCGCTGTCTGAGATAGGCATTGCCGTGATGAGCGAGCTGCGATTCGCAAATTCTTCTTCCGAAAGAGCTTGCGGGGAATTCACAGGTTCCGCAAGTCTGTAGATATCTGCCCGGCTTATATTTTGCACATTCCCGACCGGAGCGTTGCTGACTGGCATTTGCCAAGTAAGGATCACCTGATTGCCACGCTGAAAGCCCGATATCTCGACACGCTGCAACACACGCTCTTTTGGCGGCACCGGGGCACCGCGTTTACCGCAGCCTAGTCCAATAAGCACCACAAGCGCTATAAGTGCTAACGGCGCTTTAACAGCAAAGTGCTTAACGGCAATGTTTAACGATTTCCTGTCTCGCGCGACAATGTATAACATCTGTTTAACTATAAAATGTACTGCCGCAGATCCTGATCCTCGATCAGGGTGCTTAAGTGTTTGTTGACGTAAGCGGCGTCGATACGCTGTAGTTTTTCTTCGAGCTCGCTGCCCGCAAAACTGATCTCCTCGAGGAGTTTCTCAACCAACGTGTGGAGACGCCGTGCCCCAATGTTTTCGGTGGTCTTATTGATCTCCTCTGTCATTTCCGCAAGGCGGTCGATGGCATCATCCGTAAAAGTCAGATCAATTCCCTCTGTGCCCAATAAGGCTTGATACTGCTTAATGAGCGAATTTTTGGGCTGTACGAGTATCCGCTTAAGGTCGTCGATCGTTAATGATTCGAGTTCCACGCGGATCGGAAATCGGCCTTGGAGTTCGGGTATGAGATCCGACGGTTTTGAGACGTGAAACGCACCGGCGGCTATAAATAGGATGTGATCGGTGCTCAGCATGCCGTATTTTGTATTGACGTTGGTACCTTCGACGATCGGTAACAAATCGCGTTGGACGCCCTCGCGGGAAACGTCCGGGTTCCCTCCCGTCTCGCGGCCGGCAACTTTATCAAGTTCATCAAGGAAAATGATTCCGGATGACGCTGCTTTTTCAAGCGCCTGACGGGTTATCTGCTCCATATCGACAAGGCTTTCTTGTTCGTCGCGGAGCATATATTTACGGGCTTCGCCGACGGTGAGCTTTTTTTGGACCGTCTTGGCCGGGAACATATTCCCAAACATATCCTTGAAATTAACCCCCATTTCTTCCATGCCCTGGCCGCCGATAAAATCGATCGTCGCGTTGCCGCGATCGGTGGTTTCGATATCTATCAAACGATCATCAAGGTCGCCGTTAATGAGTTGCTCGCGTAGCTTTTCGCGTGTGCGGTGGATGGATTGCGGCGTCTCAGCTGGATCTTCGCCATCCTGCGTCTGACAACGAAAATCAGAGGGTGGCAGCAATAAATCGAGCAGGCGTTCCTCGACATTTTGTTCTGCTCGCGGCAGTACGTCTTCAAACGCACCTTGCTTTGCCATATCGACGGCGACGTCGGCAAGTTCGCGGACCATGCTCTCGACATCGCGGCCGACATAGCCGACCTCGGTGAATTTTGACGCTTCGATCTTGATGAACGGGGAATTTGCAAGCCGAGCAAGCCGACGGGCGATCTCGGTCTTGCCGACGCCGGTCGGGCCGATCATCAGGATGTTCTTTGGCAAGACGTCCTCGGCGATCTCGGGCGGCAGCTTTTGACGGCGAATACGGTTACGCAGAGCCACCGCGACAGCCTTTTTCGCCGCCGTCTGCCCGACCACGTACTTATCCAGCTCCGCCACGATCTCACGCGGCGTCAGGTCGTCCAGCACAGGTTTTGCAGCAACGGTCTCTCCGCCGAGGTAAATAGCCATCTACATGATTCTAATGTCTTGGAACTGCGTTGTCACTTTGAGTTGGTTCGCCTTTGAGGAAATTATGGAGTTGGGGCCGGTTGTATGCTATTCTCTTCAAAATTAAGCAATAGAATCAGACGATCGTAGTTGGCAGTAGATCATCCTGAGGTATGGTCATTTGCTGTAAGACGCGAATTCGGTTTCGGAAACTGGTGATGAGTAAGGATCGAGTTCCGCAAGTGTCTCAAACACTTCGAGGTGAAAATTATGAAGAACAACTACAAACTTGTACTTGCGATATGCGTTTCAATGGTCATGGCCGGAGGATGCGGAATGGCGGGCGGCTCTAATATTGCAAATAGTGCGATCAGCAACAAAAATGCGGGAACTGCGAATGAGCCGGCTATTGAGATCACTGCTGCGGCGTTGGTGAAAGAATGGGTCGCTGATCGGAAGGCGACGGACGCGAAATACAAGGGAAAGCAGTTTTCGATCACGGGCAAACTATTCCACGCCGAAAGCAGTGACGGCAAAGCGATCGTCGACATTGTCGGATTCCCTGTAAATGCAAACGAACCTGCCGATGAATCCGTTCGCGTTGCGTGCGTAGGAAACCTCACTGACGTCACTCGAGCTCTTGTAAAAACAAGCTATGAATACCTTGAATCGAGGCGAACAAAGCCAAGTGCCAAACCCGCTCCGGCCCCAAAGCTTAGGATCAAGGGAAGGTACACCGCGATCTCTCAAAATCCTACGGTCATTGATATATCTGATTGCTCTGTGGAAATAGAACAGTGAGCACCAGCCGACGCTGCTCGACGCCCAGTTTATCCTGGTCAACTGAGTGCTCCCGGGCCTACGGGCGTCCACCGATATTCATTGACCTATATTTCTTCCACAATAATATTGCTATTCGTATAGATGCAGATGTCGGCGGCGATCTTTAGGGATTCTTCCGCGATGTCGCGGGCATTTAATTCTGTGTGTTTTAGCAACGCACGTGCTGCTGCGAGGGCGTACATGCTGCCTGAACCGACTGAAAGCAGGCCATCATCGGAAGAGATCACATCCCCTTTGCCCGATATTAGAAAGGAGTCCGTCCCATCGGCGACGATGAGCAGGGCTTCGAGATTTCGTAGGTATTTATCGGTGCGCCAGTCTTTGCTAAGTTCGATGGCGGCACGCTCGAGCTGGCCTTGGAACTGTTCGAGCTTTGTTTCGAAACGCGTGAGCAGCGAGAATGCGTCGGCTGTAGAGCCCGCAAACCCTGCAAGTATCTTGCCGTTTGATATCCTGCGGATCTTGCGTACGTTGCCTTTGATGACGGTTTCGCCAAGCGTTACCTGCCCGTCGCCAGCCATCGCGACCTTGTCGTCACGCTGGACGAGCAGAACTGTTGTTGAGCGAATTCTTGAACTCATTAAGCCAAATGATAAGCGTTTCGGCTGGAATGCTCAAACGGAGCACGTTTGGTGGGTTACAGAGTTGCAGAAAGTTGCAGAGTGAATTCTTGTAACCGTGCATCTACTGCGAAATCTGTAACTATGCCTGATTGACATTCACCGCTCATTTGTTTGAACATTAAAGGGTTTATGGGAAAGCGTCCGCGAATAGGCATCACAATGCGGTTGGAGATGGAAACCCGCCGTTTTTATCTCGGACGTGATTACAGTGAGGCAATCGAGGCGTGTGGCGGTGTCCCGGTGCACCTAAGTTTGATCCCGAAAGCAGACTATATTGCCGAGGTTCTAGGCGGCTTGGATGGCATTTTATTGCCGGGAAGCAATACTGACGTAGATCCGCATTATTACGGCGAAGAGCCGCATCACCGGCTTGGAACAGTCATCCCGGAAAAGGATCAGACCGATCAATTGGTGCTCGCTGAGGCCGAAAAGCTTGGACTGCCGGTTTTGGGCATTTGTTACGGGATGCAGGCGTTGAATGTGTATCGCGGCGGTTCACTGATACAGGATATCGAGTCCCAGATTAAGGGAAGCCATAAACACGAACAGGGAGCTCCGCACACGCGTAATTCACACAGCCTTCGCGTTGCAAAGGGCAGCGTTTTAGCGGGTGTTGCGGCGATAAAAGGTGCAAAGAGCGATGTTCGGGTCAATTCGTCCCACCACCAGGCGGTGAATAAGGTCGGAAAGAACCTAAAAGCGGTCGCTTGGGCGAAAGATGGTGTGATCGAGTGCATCGAAGATATGCGAAAAGGACGGTTTATTATGGGCGTTCAATGGCATCCGGAAATGACGTCACCGACGGACGCCGTTTCGCGGGAGATCTTCGAGCTTTTCGTGGAGAAATGCAGAAAGTCTTAACTTCGGCCTCGGGAATTCGTATCAATTGATGAAAGTATACGGTTTCCAAAAGTTAAAGTGATTTCGTAAGCGTGGCAATTCATTTAATAACTTCACTTACAGGGAATAGTTAAAGTAGATAATTGAGAACAAATATTGATGGATAATCCGATACTGGTTGGAATAATTTCTTGGTTCGTGCCCGGGCTTGGTCATTTGATGCAAGGGCGTGTGGTTCGCGGGGCGATTATCGCCGTCGTAGTTTGGTCGATGTTCGTCATCGCTTTGTTGAGCGGTGGGGCTCATTATCCGGGCTTTGATTTCAAAGACGGCACACTGCTGTATTTGCTCAATGTTTTCGCGCGTTTTGGCAACGGATTAGGTGCAATCGTCAGCTTTATCATGGCCGGCACGCCGTCGCCGCAAGTTGCGGCACTTGCGACATTTGAATACGGCGGACGATTTCTCGAGGTTGCGGGCCTGCTAAATTATTTGGCGACGGTGGATGCTGTCGATATCTCACTCGGGAGGAAAAAATGATCCATTTTATTTATCTGACAGGATTCGCTTTTTTTGTCTCGGTAGCATTTGCGATATTTTCCAACGGAACAACGCGGGAACGAGTATTTTACGGTGTCAAAACGTTTTTGCAATTTACCGTGATCAGCCTCGTATTGGCTTGGATCCTTTATTTTATCCCGTGGTAGAAACGTGAGTATCTCTCAAAAATACTGAACTTATGGTCCGGTCCGGACCAAGTGGACCAAGGTGGACCAGACCCAGATCAAAGGAGCGAAATGCCGCTTGTCGAGACCGAGGGACTGGTCATCAAGAGCTACAATCTGGCCGAAGCCGACCGTATCGTCGTCCTTTTGACGCGCGATCACGGTGTTGTTCGGGGTGTGGCAAAGGGGGCAAAACGGCTAAAGAGCAAGTTTGGCAGCGGATTGGAGCCGTTTTCGGTGATCCATACGACATATTTTCAGAAAGACGCGGTCGAGCTCGTCTCTATACAAAAAACCGATCTGATACAGTCAAATTTCGAAGCCGCGAGCGACCCGGATTTTCTACAAAAGTTTTCATATCTCGGTGACCTGCTCCTGACGCTCTCGCCGCCGCACGACCCTAATGAAACGCTTTACAGGATGGTCAAAGCGTGTGTCGAAACTGCGTCGTTTGATCGCTCAACGCTATTGAGTGCGGGTGTTTATTTTGAATTATGGATGTTGCGGCTCGCGGGATATTTGCCGGATTGGGGGCATTGCAACGTGTGCAGGCGGGAATTTGAGGTCGCGGAAATAGCAAATTTGCAGGGAAATTTTCATCTGATCTGTACAACATGCCGACGCGGGCCGGTGACGAGGCCTTTTGACGCAACAAACCGGGCAATAGCGGCAGCGGCGAGAAAGCTGGGCCCAAGCAAGTTTGCGGAATTTACCGCTGACGATCATGACAGATTGGAAGCAATATCGGGTATCTTAAAAATGATCGTATCAAGCTCAATAGGCAGAGAAGTGACCGGCGAGAAATCGCTGGCGATCAAAACGCAAAGCTAAATGAAACGCATCGGCTGGCTAATTTCGACATATTTGCTGCGGGTTATCCTGCCGTATTTTGGTATGGCGTGGATGCTGCTGAGCGTTATCTTGTTCTTTCAGCAGGCGACACGTTATTCAGAGATATTCTTTAACGCAAATATCCCAACCAACTTAGTTTGGCAGCTAACGATCGCTTTGATCCCCAATGTAATAGCCTTTACATGTCCGATGGCGATGCTTGTCGGCACGATCATCGGCCTTTCAAAAATGCAGGGGGACAGCGAACTCGTCGCTATTAGAGCTTCGGGTGTGGGCAATCTACAAATTGCCGTGCCGATTATGTTACTCGGCGTGCTGTTATCGGGTTTTGCTTTTCTCGTCAATCTCAAAGGCGTACCGATGGCCGCTTCGTTTGTTAGAAATGTCGCACTCCAAACGGCGATCAAAAAGCTCGAGTCGCCGCTCGAGCCGGGTGTTTTTAACACAGAGGTCGCCGGTTACACCATTTATGTAAAGGAAGGTGATATCGAGACCGGCCGCTGGAAAAACATATTTATCTACAGCGAGGATACTGCAAATAACAGTGTGCGTCTGATAACGTCATCGCAGGGTCGTGTTGATATTTCGGACGAAACGTCGGAATTGGTGCTAGAAAATGCGTCGGTCTCGACGTTGCCAATGACGCCGGGAGCGGGCAAGTACATTTCGGAAAGCATCGGCGAGGTCAGGCTCGGCATCAAAACAAAGCGCGGCGATCTCATCGGCAAGTTGCAAAGTCCCGAGATAACACCGGAGGAACTGGGTCTGGCTGAGCTTTCCAGTTACGCCGCCTCAAAAGACGGCAAAGATCGCATCGAAGCGGAGCTGATCTGGCAGAGAAGACTGCTGCTGTCGATAACGCCGTTTATCTTTTGTGTGCTCGGTACGGTAATGGTTTTGCGATTTAACCGGGGTGGCCGCGGACGTGGGATTGCGGTCGCTCTTGCCGTCCTTGTCGTGTTTTATCTGTTGTCATTTCTTGGCGAACAGCTTGCCCGCACTGGTACGCTCAGCGTCAGACAGGGAAGTCTTATACCTATCATCGCAAGTGCCATTGCCGTGGTTTGGATTAATTATTCGCGGCGGCTGGATTTTTGGAGCATTCCTCTAGAAACCCTAAAAGCGCTATTCACAGGGCTAAAAAGATCAAAAAGCAAGGTTCAGTTTCGCAATATTTTCGTAGATCTGACAACGGGCCTTCGTGATTTTGATATTATCCGCAACCTGCTGAAAAATTGTCTTCTAACACTGTGCTTCATGACGGTGATATTTATCATCTTTACGGCATTTGAGCTTTGGAAATTTGCCGGATCGATGGAAGGCGGCTTGGTGATGCTGCTCAAATATCTGACGTACCTTTTGCCATTTGTATATATCCAGATCATACCGTCCGCCGCTATGATCGGCGTACTTGCGACTTATGCGATCAAATCCCGGCAGAATGAGGTCGTTACTTGGACATCTGCCGGGCAGAGCGTATATCGGCTGTTGTTGCCGTGTTTTGTGTTAATGGTGATGCTAGGCGGGCTAAATTGGGGCATACAGGAAGTGATACTGCCAAAAGCTAACCGGCTCCAGGACGATATGCGTTCGAGGATAAGATCCCTTGGAAAGATCGAGAATCGCTCCGGCATTAACTGGATCGCGAGCGACGGCCGCATCTTTTCATTCAAATCAGCCGATTCTGCGTCTGATAACGAGATAGTCGCTGCCTCGTGTTCCACCGGTTGCTTGCGAGATCTCGCGATTTACCAATTTGACGATAAGGGGGCTGCATTGCAATCCGTGTACCGGGCAAAAAATGCGGTTTGGGAAAGCGGAAAGATCTCTTTTAGTGGAATGGTTGAGAAAAGCTACATGCGCGATGGTCGGATCGAGACGGAAAACTCGATGGGCGGGGAACTGGCCGAAACTCAAGACCCTTTTATCGGGATCAGGGTAAAGCCTAGCCACTCGAGCTCAAGTGAGGTCAAGAGGCAGATCACGCTTAGCGAATCTGACGTTGAGCGTCGCAATCTTTCCGTCGCGTTGGAGAAAAAATACACGACGATTTTCTTGCCGTTCATTATGGCCCTATTCGCGGCTCCATTTGCTCTCAGCCTGAGCCGAAAGGGAAATGTGGTCACGGTTGGTTATTCGGTCGGACTGTGGCTACTATTCACCGGAGCAACAGGGGTTTTTGAACAGCTCGGTCTAAATGGCGTTCTATCTCCGACGCTCGCGATCTGGTCGCCGCTTATCATTTTTTCGATGTTTGGCGTTTATCTGCTGACCAAGGTTCGCACCTGATCCTCTAAAAACTGCGTTTGAACAGATAAGACATCTTGATAAAAAAGCTGCGGCCGTTGCCTTGCAAACCCGGTTCCTGCGCGCCAGTGTACGGATTGAAGCCCTTGTAATTTAGGTCGTCGTTGTATCCTGCATATATTGCCGTGCCGGGACTGGGAGTCCAACCGAAAACAAACTGGGGACGGAGCCGTGTCGATATATTGGAATAGTCAACCCTCAGCCGTGCAAAAATATTGCGACTAAATTGATACGTCGATCGAAGGCTAATGATATTGTCGTCAAACGCGACTAACTTAGTGTCGTCACGCGTCAGCTTTGAGCGGTTATAGTTAAGCTGTACCTGAAAAGCGGTCGTCGGTTGATAGCGGACCGACGATTCGAAATAGGTCAGATTACCGGCACCCGGGTCTTGCCTCGGGGCCGGGGTCGTGCAGCCGGGAACCAGAGCACATGTGTTGAACCAATTTATGTATGGAGCACTAACACGAGGGTATTTTGGCCCCGCTCCGAAATCGTAGTCGAGGCTGCCAAAATTCTGGCTAAGTAACACAAAGAAAAACAGTTGCTTGGACGGCGAGGCTTCGATAAATCCATAGACCTCTTTTCGATTTGCCGAGCGTTCTGAGCTAGGGCCAAAGAATGCACCTTGTTGTGTCGCCGTCCGACGCGGGCCAAATTCGTGCTCGAAAACCCGTTCGTAGCCAAACTCCAGCCCGCTTCCAATATAGATCTGCCGCTGCAATGCGATCATGCCCTGAGTATTCGACTGCATTCCTTGCAGACGCGATTTCCAGTCGTAAGTGATATTCGTTTGATTGAATAGGCGCTTTGAGATTATCTTTTTCTTAGCGTCACGATCAGTCTGGTATTGTACAAATGATCCCAGATAATTAGTATCTGTTCGGCTGGTAAACCCGACATCAGCCCTGTAATCCTGTGTCCGGCCACTCGCCGAGAGCTCTAAATATAGATTGCGCCCGGATCGTTGCACAAACCCACGATAGCCAAAACCATTGCCGGTCCGGTACCGGTTTGCATTGATATCGGGGTTGTAAAAATTACGCCTTGAGTTAGTGCCGACAACCTGAAACTCCGCAACGGTACTCGGGCTGAGCTTGAACCTTCCGTCAAATGATGCCGTGTGGTTATGCCTATCAGGGAAATTATAAGTGGTCGCAAAAAAACCAAGATTGCTTTGCGCACCGATGTCGCGTTTTATCCGAAATACACCGATATCGGCATTTTTGTCCATAAACCGCTCGGTGCTGCACACGGTCGCGGGATTGATCACTCGTTGGGCCAAACATATTTTTAGGCTCTCTCGCTCGTCAACAGAATAGTTTCCCGGGGCGTTGTCCGAAGCGTACATTACGCCGAATGTATTCTTACCGCGTCGCCCGGTCAGTTTTAGAGCGATGTCCGGATCGACGATCGCACGGGTGTTAACGAGATTCAGACCGCTCTGAAAAATGTCGATGCGTTCGAGGAAAAATGGTCGTTTCTCGGCAAAGAAAATAGGGAATCGGACGTTCGCCGTGCTGACCGGGGCATCGGCCTCGACCTGTGCAAAATCCGGATTGTATGCAAAATCGAGCGTGATCGTCGGCGTCAGGCCAAACTTTGCAGTCATGCCAAAATCGCCTTTGACGCCCTCGTTGACATAGCGCCCCGCCGGGTCGTTATTAAAAGTATGCCGAGACCGCCGCCCGGTCTGGCTGACGGTAAAGCTCGGGTTTATCTCAAGCTGGCGCGTCGTCGAGATCTCTTCGAGTCCGGTAATATGGCCGGTCTGGCCGAGCATGCCGTTGATCGCACGGCTAACCGGCATCCACGAATCGAGCTCATTGTTGTTCGATTTCAAACGGCGAAAAATGTGCAGGCCCCACTGTTTGCCCTTGCCGGCCTCGTAACGCAGCGATTTAAATGGGATCGCCGCTTCGATCGTAAAGCCTTCCTCGGTCAGCACGCCCTTAGATTCAAACACAAGATCGATACTAAAATCTTCGCCGCGGCCCTCGGTGATCGTCCCGTCGCCTTGTATCCCAAGCGGGTTAAAGGCGAAAATGTACGCTTGACGTTTGTCGTTGAATGTATCGATGTACATCAACACGTAATCGTCATTAAAGATATTGTCGCGTCGCGAGACCGACGAACGAACCGTCGCCTTGTCCTGTTTCACGCGAAACGCAAAATACAGATTCTTAGCGTCATAAGCCATCATAAACTCTGTTGGATGTTTCGGAGCTACGTTGTCACCGGGCTGGATCTGGATAAAATCTCCAAAAACTGCGGCTCCTTTCCACACATCATCACCCAATACACCGTCGATAACGGGCGGAGTCGCCATGCGGGGAATACTGACCGGCGCATTTTTCTTTACATACATCGAGCCGGGCATATCGTCCGCTGACGTAACGGGCGTCGTGTCCTTAACGACCTCTTTCGGCCCTGTATCGGCCGCGGCTGCCTGCGATCCTTGAGAAAAGATGCTGGATGTGGAAAGGGTTATGACTAAAACAAAGATAAAAACTGATGGTAAAAAACGTACTACTTTATTATGCATTTCTCGCGTACTCCGTGTTGCTGAATACCGCCGTATAACTGATATAAAATTTTGGGCAGAACTACTTCTTGAAAGGTAAACACCGCCACGTTTCGATTCGTGACAACTTTTGCCAAAAAAATGACCAATTTTAATATTTGGTCACAATCGCCAACTCTTACTACGCAGGGAATGTGGTTTTTGTTGCGGCTACAGAGAAAATTCTTCACTGTTCACTGTTCACTATTAACTGTTCACTGTTTCGTGTTACATTTCAGATGAGGTCTATGACTACAAGGTCTGAGCCATACGAACTTACCTTTGAGACACGCCCCGGTTATCTCTATGCCAACCTAAAGGGCGACTCGATCTCGGTCCCGTTGATCCGGTCATATGTTGCTGAGATCGTTGCTGAGAGCAACGCGACGGGGCTGCATCGGATCCTGCTGTATCGCGACATACCGGCGATCTTGTCCGAAGCCGAGACATTTTTCACCGTTAGAGAATCGCTCGAATCCCTGCGCGGCAAAAAGCTCGCGCTCGTAAACCCGCACGCCGACATCGACAAAGAAGTAAAATTTGGCATGACAGTCGGCCACAACCGCGGCGGCAACTACGCCGATTTCGAAGACATTGTTGCTGCCGAAAAGTGGCTGCTCTCCGACGAAGACTAGTGGTAACATTATCTTACGTGAGGGAAGATCTTATGAAAATGATCGTGTTTTTGTGCGCGTTGTTGGTTGTCGCGAGCGGCTCTGTGTTCGGGCGGGAATACCAGTTCCGTCCGATGAAAGGATCGGCGACGCCCGAGTACCAACAGTCGGGCGACCACGGCCTGTGCCTTGTATTCAAAACCTACATCGTGATCGCCGAGCCGACCGAAGAGGGCGGCGACGACGTCAACGTCTGGATCCGCAAAGGGACCGCAAAGGGAAGTGAAGCGTGCAAAATGGGCACGAACCCCGATTACTCGATCAAAAACTCAGACAACAATTCGTTCTACGGCTTATCGGCAGTTTACATGTTTGTCGATCAGGGAACCTCCGCGGGAGAGCGAACGCTGCTGGTTTTCCGCACCGAGACCGGCAACCCGGTCACGACCGTCGATTACATCGGCAGCCCCCGCATCGAAGCCGCCCGGTATCTATACTACGACGCCCCGTCCACCAAAAAAGGCCCGATCTCGACGTGCAAAGAAGCCCCCAAATGGAAACGCCAAGGCGGCACCGTCGGCTGGGTCCAAGGCAAAAAACTAGACCTCGACACACAGAAATCAGTAAACGTCGGTGGGCTGCGGTGTGTTTATCAGGAGTAATTTGTAAAAATGTGTTTATCAGGAATAATTCTTAAAAGCTCCCCTCCTTACGAAGGAGGGGTGGCCTTTAGGCCGGGGTGGTTCTCTACGTAATCAAGCCGTGACTTTCAAACGAAGCAAAACCGACATCCACTCATTGCCCTCGGTCGCTAAGTACCGCGATAAGTTACGCAAGACTCTCACACCGGCAGAGGCAGCTTTCTGGAATTTAGTAAAGAACGCAAAACTAGACGGACGCAAATTCCGCCGCCAGCACAGCATCGGCAACCACATCTTCGATTTTTACTGTCCGTCTGAAAAACTCGCGATCGAGCTTGATGGTCAAGTCCATTTTGTCGAACATCCGGCGTTGAATGATCGAACCAAACGTGAATACGCAGAGTCGCATGGCATCCGGGTAATTCGATTTGAGAACAAAAGAATATTTGAAGACACGCGGTGGGTTCTTGATGTCATCCGAAGTAATTTCGGATGGTGTAAAGAAAGGTCAGCGGAAAAATCCTAAAACTCCCCTCCTTACGAAGGAGGGGTGGCGGCGTTTCGCCGACGGGGTGGTTCTCTAAAAGGTCGAGTGGGAACCCAACACGGGTATAACCAACGTTTTTTGAGAACTACTCCGTACGATAATAACTCTCCTCCTTACGCGGTTGCGGCGTTCCCGCAACACTGGACGGCTCTGCGGCAGAACGAGGAGTACGGCTTTAGCCGGGAGGTGGTTCTCTGTTTTGGTTTCCACAACGTTGGGTGAGTGCGGCGCTTCTAGAGAACCACCCCGTCACCCGAAGCGGGTGCCACCCCTCCTTCGTAAGGAGGGGAGCCGATTTAGCCGTCTCCGACGACTCTTCAACTATCCACTGTTTACTATTCTTTGTTACCTATTCACTTAACTGTGCTACATTCTTTCTGTTCCTTCACTAGCGCACCGAAGCTAAGGTTGAGGCATCTGTAGGGTAGTCTGTTTGTGAATATAAGAGCTTCGCTATGAAAAATGGCCTTGCACCAATTCTTTCATTACTCCTAAGCTTTTTTGTGGGAGCGTGTATGGATCAGCCGCCTAAAGAGAACGTTGCCAACCGTTTGTCAGGTAATGCTACTCCGGTTTTACCCGATGAGCGACAATCGACAAACTCGACTCCTAACGTTTCCGCAAACATTACATTACTTGTTAACGGTGTTGGTTTTAATACGCCGGAAGCAAAAGTTCTTAGTCTTTTGGGTAAACCTCAACAAATTAAGAAAAAGGAGTTCGACGATTGTGCCGGTGGCTATCATCGAGACCTCATATACGACGGCCTTAGGATAGACCTGCTTAGCGACGCAAATGGCCGAAACTATGCAATAACACAGATGGACTTGACGTCACCGAGGTGGACCATTTTTCCGGATCTTCAAATCGGAGACTCATTCACAAGGATACGGGAGGTTTTCGGCGAGCCCATCTATCCCAAAGAAGAGGAAGGCTGTTTGTTCTATGGGATCAAAGGAGCAGATGGTTTAGTAACGTTTTGCCAAGCGGACGGAATACTCGTTCGGATTTATCTAAATCAGACGCTCTGTTAAAACAATTCCGAGGTCGCCTTGGTTGACCCATCAACTTCTTTTGAACCTTAAATGAACTCATGAAAACACGAATAATTATTGCGATCGTCATCTTACTAGCCGCACTTCCTATTGCCGCCCAGAACGCACCGGAACCTAAGCGGGATAGGTTGGATTCAGCACCAAAGGCGTTTCGGGTATTTTTTGCGAAGTTTCAGACGGCGGTGGAAAAGAACAATAAAACTCAGGTCGTCGCAATGACCCGTTTTCCGTTTGCGTATGGCTATGACGCCGGCGACGAGGGGATGTACACGAGGGCGCAGTTCCTAAAGAACTATAAACACGTCACCGGCGATTTCTTTGGCGAGTACAGGATGGGCAAAAATCCATGGTTTTCCAAGGAAGACGCCGTAACCTATATCATCTCCACAGAAAACGCATCGCACCTGACTTTTGCCAAGTCGGGAAACACATTTAAGTTCATGTCATACATAGTCGAGCCATAGAGTGGATACCGATCTTTGACCGGTAACCTTTATCTAGACGATTTTGCGATAATTAAAGTATTATTGAGCCATGGCAAACGAATACACAGCAGTTGTAAAACAGGATAACGGATGGTGGATCGGCTGGGTCGAGGAAGTTCCGGGTGTTAATTGTCAGGAAGCTACTCGTGAAGAATTGCTTGAAAGTCTGCGTGTAACATTGCGTGAGGCTTTGGATTTTAACCGGGAAGATGCCCGGAAGATGGCCGGAACTCCATTCGAAGAGGCTCTGATCGCTGCATGAAGCGGCGCGACCTGATCCGTCATTTGCATAAACACGGATGTGAATTGCTTCGCGAAGGCGGCAGTCATTCTTGGTGGCACAATCCCTCGCAAAATCGTCGTTCGGCGGTTCCTCGACACTCTGAGATCAACGAAAAGCTGATACCCAAGATCTGCAAGGATCTGGGAATCCCCAAACCATAAAACGTCCTCCCGATACGCTAATCATTTCTAATTACGGGTTTTTTCCGGCATTGCGAATGGGCCTTTGGCGAGATTCGGATCTTGCGGAGGTCGAGGATCATGTTGCCGTCAGGGTCGATCTTTGGGCGGAGAAACTCGATCGTGTCGGGCGGGCGGATGCCAAACTCGGCCACCAGACGGTAGGCGCGGATGATCTTGGAGCCGCGTCGGCCGTAGTTTCTCGCCGGATAGGCGTGGCGTGTGCCCGGGACCGCCGGTTTGAGAGCGAGCCGTCGTGCAAAGCGGTCAAACATTATCAGATAACCCGTCGGTTCACCGAGCCGTTCGTGCGTGACGCGGCTGAGCACGATCGAACCGCCCCGATTGAGCGTCACATACAACCCCGACCAATGCGGCGCCACATCGCCCCGCGGCAGCACCACCCAATCACCATCTGTAAGATCATCGTATCCTTTCATGAAAATGAAATTAGCTGATTAAGTGGCAAATTGAAATGCTATTTTGCGGGTTTTGCGGATTTTGCAGATTTTGCGTGGGTTTTTATTTTTCCAATTGC
>JBEBGA010000509.1:0-1786 GCA_040081695.1 Pyrinomonadaceae bacterium | reverse complement strand
TACCGGCGGCGGGCCCAATCCAACCCCTACGCCGACAGGCTCACCCACTCCTTCACCTACTGGAACTCCCACCGCCTCCCCAACCCCCACTCCTTCCGGCACACCGAATGCGGGTGACTTGTTTGCAGGATTGACCGGGCCTACTCTGAATGGCGTATTGCCTCGTGGTTTCGCAAATTTCGAGATTCACAGCAGCCGAGTTGAACTTGAGATACGAATCCGACAGATAAATTTGCCTTTCGGCACCGCTCTTTCAGTTATCGTCGACGGCACAAATGTTGGGAATATTATTTTGGAAAATGGCGGAGAGGGCCGCGTCAAATTCCGCAGTGACAACGGTCAGGCAATTCCACCGATCGTCGTAGGGTCAACCATCTCAATTAACCATAGCTCAACAGTTTTATTCGGCACCTTTGCATCCTTTACCGGCCCGACGCCTACACCGACCCCGACGCCAACCGGAACACCGGCCCCGGCAACCGGACGGTCTTTTGAGGCACATCTAACCGGGTTGCAGGTCACGCCGCCCGTAAACACCGCGGCAAATGGTGAGATCAAAGTCACACTAAATGCCGAGGAAACACAAGCAACGGTATTCGGCGAATTTCACAATTTATCAAGTAACGAAACGGGAGCGAGGATCGAAACGACCGTTGGCACAACCACTACGATACGAGATCTTGGTGTTGTGGGCGGAACAAACGGAAGGTTCGCTGTTGCAACTTTCGCCGTGTCCGCCGCTCAGGTCCAACAATTACGTGCAGGCCTTTGGTCTAGTGTTATCTCCTCAGCAAATAATCCCAACGGGGAGATTCGTGGCCAGTTCAAACAGCGATCGAGTCACAGTGATTTTGATGGCGATGGAACCCAAGACCTCGCGGTCTTCCGGCCATCGACCAACTCATTCTTTGTATATGGCACCTCTGGGCCAAAGACTGAGATCGAGGTAAAAGACATGCTAGTCTCAAACCCAAGGGTCGTTTCCGGGGACTTTGACGGCGATGGCGTTACCGATCCTGCTCTTTATAAGGATGTGGCGGGTCTAGGCGTTTGGGAGGTAACCCGCAGTTCTGATTCCGGCATCACAACGAACCAGTTTGGACTTGCGGGTGATACCCCAGTTCGTGGAGATTTCGATGGAGACGGACGCCTTGACTTCGCGGTTTATCGATCATCCGAGAGTTCTTGGTACATTCAGTTTAGCAACAATACGGGGTATGTAGTGACTGCATGGGGACTTCCCGGTGACATACCGATAGCTGCTGATATGGACGGGGACGGGAAAGATGACGTCGTTGTATTCCGTCCTAGCAATGGGGCTTGGCATTGGTTGCGTAGCTCGGATGGCCAGGCAGGGCAAGCTCAGCTCCGTGTACGTGGCGGCCGCGGCGGCGAAATACCCCTACGTGGAGATTTTGACGGCGATGGAAAATCTGATGTTGCGACATTTAGTGCTGAGCGCGGAACTTGGTCGATCCTCCAAAGCTCGGATGGAGTTCTCGTGAGGTATCGTTTCGGCATGAGCGGGGACATACCAGTCGCAGGAGACTATAACGGTGACGGCAAAACCGACATAGCGTTCTTCCGGCCATCTTCAGGCAATTGGTACTTAGGAATTGGTGGTCGTAGAACAGAGCCTGTTCCGTTTGGCATGATTGGCGACATCCCGCTCATCGCTCCATAAACGTGATTAGGTAACTCCGGTCATCCGCGCTTGCGATCCATTAGGGGCAAATCGTAGCGGAGTGGTTAACTCCACATCTTGTGCGAAGCCTACCTAGAAACG
>JBEBGA010000508.1:0-1787 GCA_040081695.1 Pyrinomonadaceae bacterium | reverse complement strand
GTCCGTTGGAAAGACGAAAACGGTAAAGAGGTGACCCAAGAGGGCCTGACCGAAAATGTCGGCCCGCATGGCACGCTCATCTATCTGCCAAGACATCTGCCGCTTGTCGGCGGAAAGGTTCACCTGACGGTGACCGAAAAACCCGATGACGAAGTTACCGTAACCGCCGAGGTCATCCGTCTGGAGCGCAACGCGGCTCATCCGCAGGCGGCGTTGATGCTAACGGAGAATCTTCGCGAGTGGAAAAAGAAAGTTTTTGAATACGCCGGAGCCGTCATCGCCGCCCAGGAACCCGAGCCGCTGGATGACTGGTAAACAGCAGGTGGCAGCGGCAATAGGCAGTCGCTATCGCACTCTTTAACTGCCTAGTGCTACTGCCTACTGCCAACAACAAAATAAATAAATGAAGATACTCGTTCTCGGTGCCGGACGTATGGGACACGGCGCCGTTTTTGATCTTATACACAATTCGCCCGGCGTGACGCGGGTAACGGTCGCGGATTTTGACTTTGAAAAGGCAAAGTCCGTCGCGGCTTCGGTCGGCACCGACCGCGTTGATGCTCGCCAAATAGACGCGTCGAATTATGCGGACGTGGTCGAGCTTTTTCGTGGGCATGACTCAGTGATCTCGTGCGTCAACTATTGGTACAACGTTGCGTTGTCAAAAGCCGCGATCGAAACCGGAGCAAATCTTTGCGACCTCGGCGGCAATAATTATATCGTAGATGAACAGCTTGCTCTCGATGCCGAAGCTAAAGCGGCCCGCGTTAGCATCATCCCCGATTGCGGGCTCGCACCCGGTATGGTCTCGGTGCTGGCTATGCACGGCGCCGCAAAATTTGACTCGGTCGATGAGATCCACATCCGTGTCGGCGGCCTACCGCAGAATCCCCAGCCGCCGTTGAATTACCAGCTCGTCTTTTCTGTCGAGGGACTCATCAACGAATATATCGAGGTCGCACGCGTCATCCGCGACGGCGAGATCACCGAAGTTCCTTCGATGACCGAGATCGAGCAACTATCATTTGACGGCTTTCCTCCGCTTGAGGCGTTTCAAACGTCCGGTGGCACTTCGACGCTGCCGGACACTTTCCTCAGTAAGATCCGCGAGCTTGATTACAAAACGATCCGCTACGCCGGACACTGTGATAAATTCAAAACGATGATCGATCTCGGCCTGTGTTCGAGCGAAGAGATAATTGTCGATTTTCAGAAAGTATTGCCGCGAAAGGTTTTTGGCGACCTTTTGCAAAAACATTTGCCTGCTGACGGGCCTGACTACGTACTCGTGCGATTAGATTTTGTCGGCGATAAGGACAGCGCGACCAAAAAGCTGCGTTATGACATAGTCGATAAACTTGACGAAAACACTGGCATGAGCGCGATGATGCGGACGACCGCTTTTCCCGCCTCGATCATTGCTCAGATGATGGCTAACGGCAAAGTTTTATCACGCGGCTCAACCCCGCAGGAAAAGGCGATTGACGCGGAAAAGTTCGTGGCCGAGCTTGAACGGCGGAACATCAATATTCAACTTTCGGAATAACAAAAAAGGCCTCTCGTCGCCGAGAAGCCTCATATCTAAATAATTTCCTTTCGATTACGTCTCTATGCCGACGAGACGTGGGTTAGCCTTTTTCTTCAAAAGCTTTTGCAGTTTTAGGCGAGCTTTGTGAAGCTGCGATTTTGACGTTCCGACGGAGCAACCGAGAATTCGTGCTACTTCTTCGTGTTCAAAACCCTCGACGTCGTGCAGAAGGAAAACGTTTTTGTAACCGGTCGGCAAC
>JBEBGA010000507.1:0-1791 GCA_040081695.1 Pyrinomonadaceae bacterium | reverse complement strand
GGATTGCGACGTCATATTCGACATCGACGCTGAGGAAACCATCGAGATGGCTTTCAAACGGCGCGAGCCTGATGAAGAATTTCGCGGGCTGACGGTCGAGACATGGGGCGAGCAGATCATTGACGTCAAAAACGAATCGTTTCTGGACGTCTGGACGCTGTTTGGCTGGCAACCGGATGCATCATCGGCGATACCGATGGGCGAGGAACGGCTAAACAACCTGCAAGACGCATGCACGAACGTGCTGTCGATGATCTACTCGTATGTGCTGAGAGCTTCGAACCCGAAAGGCGTTTACGACGGCAAATTCTTTGACGAGGGGCAGCTTACCAACAACCAGCCGGGCCAATGGATACGCGCCAAGCCCGATATTCAGACCGACATCGATTTTGACGTGAAGAAAAAAGTCGGGTATTTGAACCCGGCGAACCCGTCATCGCTAGTCGATATATTCGTCCAGCTCATTATCCAGATCTCGAAAGAAGAATCGGGCGTATTCGACGAGACGGTCGGGAACACCAATCAGCAGAATCAAACCGCTAAAGGCCGTGAGATCGCCGTCAACCAATCGCTCGGGCTGATGACGCCGGTGGTCAAATCGACAAAGGACGGCATTATCGCGTTAGCGCGGATGCTGTTAAAGCTCTGGCAGCGGCACATGCCCGACGAGGCGTACAGGCTCGTCAAAGGCACGTATGAGGACGAATGGAAGCCACAGGACATCGAGCAATTCAAAGCTCTCGACATTGCCCGCGATATCAAGATCGACGCGATCGAGGGCACGGATGTGCCGCGTACACGGTCGGAATATGAGCAGAGGTACTTTGCCGCGGTGAATATGGGAATGTTTGACCCGGCGAATCCGATCCCGCTCGATATCCGCGTCAAGATCATCAAGACCTTGGGACTCACCGACGTCGATATCGACAATTACGAGGCAGACCGCAGACTAGCGGCGCGACGTAAAGATGCGATGAAGTCGCTGATGGAAGATGCGGCTAAAGCGACCGGCGGTTATGACAAGCTGATCGAGATCGTGGTCGACCCAGCGACTATAACGCCGGAGAATCAAACCGGATTGCCAAAACGGGTACTGGTCAAGGATCTCAAGCTGATGGTCGCTCAGGACCCGCGAACGAAGGTCTGCATGGAAGACAATCACCTGACCTTTATCGGCTATTACACCGACCAATTAAAGGGCCTGCGCGGGTCAAAAGAGCCTCGTGAGCCGGATATTATGCTGCTTGAGGATGCGATAGACAGCCACCGTGCCATGATCGCGGCGACATCTGCACAGTCCGCGAGCGCCGAAGGTGTGGTCACAAATTCGGCAGCCGATCAGCAGGGAATGAATTTGCAGGGGCGGAAAGAGGATGAAATAGCCGCAGCCGAGGCCGCAGCGAACCAGCCGCCGCCAGCACAACCCCTGGGAGCGATATAGTGACCGACATCGCAGAAAAAATACGCAATTATCCCGCCAATGCTCGCGTGATCGTGACCTGGCATAAAAACGGGCGATGGTCGGAAGATTCGTTTCCTGTGAGTGAATTGAAGCGTCTCGCAGAACCGCAAAACCTGATTGTCGGCGCGAGTTATGAATTTGACACGATAGACGATCTGCTCGAATTGCCGCCGAGATCAATAATTGAAACCACCATCACATGACCTACGGAAAGCCAAAAAAATCAGAACTTGCGCTCGACGAACTCGAAGGAATGCTCAAACGTGAGCCAGATATCGAGGCCGAGGCCGATAATCTTTGCAAAAATATAAATCAGCACACGCTCGGAC
>JBEBGA010000506.1:0-1793 GCA_040081695.1 Pyrinomonadaceae bacterium | reverse complement strand
CGGTGATCTGCTCGTTACACGCAGGCGCAATGCGGTGCTTCGACTCGACTGATCAGGGAGGAAACGTATTACGGGCGGACGGGAACACTGCTGTTCTCGTCCGCCCGATACGTTTTATCGATCTGCTAAGTTAGGAATCTACGTCCGGCAAAATCTGGATCTTTACGTTAAATTAAACGTACCCGAGCTGTCGTCGAGACTGTCTTCATTAATCCCGAGGAACAAAGCTCCGTCACCGTCGCGGTAATATCTCTCGATGAACCGCCGTAGATAAAATCATTATTGTCGTCGCCGATGACGGCGATCAGCATCGAATTTTGCTATCGCTTTTTCTTATTTTCGTGGTTTTTGCGGCAGTCGAGGCTTTCTCGGCTGACAGCACTTACGCAGGCGACCTGCCGTCGACAAGGTTTAGTATTTTCGCGGTTATGATGATCTATTCGATTTACTTTGGCATTCTATTCCTTATCCCAAGCACGATCACCGGAGCTTTGATCCCGATAGTGAATGGTTATCTGAGATAATCCGCAAAATGCGACATAATAATGGCCTTGTGATTTCAAGGCGATCTGCCTCGTAGTCCTCTTTTTCCGTTGTGGTCGTCCGTGAGGTTGTCCAGTGACGGAGATGGAATGGTTTACATTGAAGTCAGCCAAAAAAGCATCCGTATTCGTCGTCGTCGATCTCTTTGACCATCGCCACAAGGGTTGTAGATAGCCTTCTGGAGTCATAAGGCGACCATTTGCCGCTTGCACGCTTCCAGTAAAGTCGCCATTCATTCGAGGCAGCGATATATCGCAGCCTCGCGACATCTAAATCCGTCCAGTGCGAAGGATTCCGCCAACCGGGCCGGGATTCAATGAGAATTACACTTTAACCGTCAATCTTGTAGAGGATACGAACCATTTGCGGGCACCTAGACTACCCATACCATTTCTGACTCATTCTCCTAGGTTTCGCGTTACAATATTTATGATGAACTTTGAGAAGTTCTTTCGATTTATTTCCTACCTAGCCGTTTTCTGCGGCTTTTTGGCGTTGTGGGTTTCGGGGACGTTTGGGGTTGTTGAGTCGGTTGGATTTGTCGGCGTGATTGTCGCGGCTTGGTTCCTTGAAGGGGCTCGTTGGCAGATCTCGGAGCGGGTTGGGACGGCTTTGATCGTTTTGGCGTTGCCGGCGTTTTATTTGGCGTGGCGGTTTCAGATTGTTACGCCTACTGGTGGCGAGACTTGGATCGCTGGCGTTTTGGCGCGGATGATATTGAGTTTGACGGCGGTCAAGCTGTTGCAAAGGAAGAGTGATCGGGACTGGATATTTCTGTATTTGATGTCGTTTTTTGAGGTGCTGTTGGCGGCTGGATTGAGTATCAGTGCACTTTATTTCGCTTCGTTTATCGCGTACTTGCTGGTGATGGTGTGTGCGGTGATCGCGTTTGAGATTAGGAAGACATCGTTTGCGGTCGACCGGAGTTTGTCTGGCGAGGCAGGGAAAGTGCGGGACCCGACCTCTGATAGCACACGGAATATGCCGGTGCGAAGGCTGCCGACGGCGGCGGTTGCGTTGATCGTGTTTATTGTGCTGCTTGCAGTGCCGTTATTTTTTATGCTACCGCGTGTCGGCGGAGCGGGTTTGGGGGCGAGCACTAACGGGGCGGCTACGACAACGGGATTTGGCGATACGGTCAGGCTTGGCGGGAGCGGGCTTATTCAGGAGAATAACGCGATCGCGATGCGGGTCAAATTCGACAATCCGCTCGAACGACAGTCCGAACTCTATTTTCGTGGAGCGATCCT
>JBEBGA010000148.1:0-7211 GCA_040081695.1 Pyrinomonadaceae bacterium | reverse complement strand
GGTAAAGACAGCTTGCCAAATTTTCGAGGGCCGCGACGACTATTGCCGCCGGACCGCCGTAATATAAAAACGCCAGAAACACAGCTGCATCAGAGAAGCTGATAGCAAATCTCGAACGCGGCAATTCGAGGCTCATGCGTGGAGCCACGATGGTTGAGAACGCAATTACCAGCAAAAATCCCCAGCTTAGAGTCGTAAGCGGCAGATCAGCGACTGCCACCACGAAGGAGATCGCCCCAATGGCGATGATCGTCTGTTTAGTTAATTTTGAAATGGCTTCTCGTTGCATAAAGGGAGAAAACGGTGGAACGTGTGCCGTTGTAAAGCGGGCATTGTGTGGGGATGAAGAATCCACCTAAGGCAGTTTAACACGTTTAACACAGAAAAGCCATATAAATTAAAGGCTTTTGAAGAAAAGTGGATACCGATTATCCACCTCAAAAGTGTATAAAAAGTATGCAATTTCGTAAGTGTAAGAAAACATATCATTTAGCGGAGCAGGATGCGATCAGTGGTAACAAAGTATCCAATCGACCTCGAATTGTAAGAGGGCCTTAAGATGACGGATTGCCGCCTGTAAACTGTTGTAAATATGTGAGTTATAGATTTGTTGGAGGCTGTGGCACGCTGTGGCACGCGGGTTGTAATAGAGAGGGCAGAACGGAACGAACAAGCGGGTTTCGAAATTAAATTAAAAAAACTTTTAGGAGAAGAAAAATGAAAAAGACATTCACAACACTCACATTGGCTCTCGTACTTACGCTCGGATCAACCATGACATTTGCAAACGGCGGCATCATCGTCGGCGACGGAATCATCGTTGGTGACAAAAATGCACCCAAGTGCGAAAACAAGAAAGAAGGTATTATCGTCAGCGACATCGTCGGCATCATTGTTGGAGACATATTTGGAATCATCGTTGGTGACAAGTCCACTCCTTGCTCAGAAAAAGAAGGCATCATCGTCAGTGACCGAGAAGGCATCATCGTTGGTGACTAATCGACAATAGACTTTTCCTACACCGGGAGGAACTAACAAAACGGCCTAGTCGGGAAACCGACGGGCCGTTTTTATTTTGAAAGTGTCTATTTTTGTGGGGAAAGCGATCGCAGGTTCGCTACTGCCGTCGGAAGAGTGTTGATAAGCATGTCGACATCTTCGGCCGTGTTAAAACGCCCGAAACTGAATCGTATCGCTCCGCGTGCAAGTTCGTCATCGTGTCCGAGAGCACGAATAACAGGTGATGGTTCGAGCGACCCGGACGAGCAGGCTGAGCCCGTCGAGACGGCGATGCCCTGCATATCTAGGTTTATCAACAGCCCCTCGCCCTCGATGGAGCGAAAAGAAATGTTTGAGATATTTGGTAGCCGGTTTTCGCGATCGCCGTTGTAGATAATATCGGGAATGATCTCGCCAACCTTGCTTTCAAAGTTGTCACGCAGTTGTCTTAACTCCTCCGACGATCTTTCAAGCTCGTTTTGGGCCATCTCGCAGGCCGCACCAAAAGCTACAATATTGGGAACTGACTCCGTACCGCCGCGTCGCTCGCGTTCTTGATGGCCCCCGAGATTTTGCGAATGCAGGCGAACTCCTCGACGGACATAAAGTGCTCCTGTGCCCTTTGGTGCGTATATTTTATGGGCTGAGATCGAGAGCAGATCGCAGCCAATGGCTTCGACATCGAGCGGCATCTTTCCGGCCGCCTGGACCGCGTCCGTATGAAACCAGATCTTTTTGCCGTCGTTGCGCATTTCGCGGACAAATTTTCCGACCTCCGCGATAGGCTGTAGTGTCCCGATCTCATTGTTGGCAGCCATTATCGAGATGAGAACTGTGTCGTCGGTGATTGCGGCCTTTATATCGTCGAGACGGACGATGCCATTTTCGTACACCGGCAGATATGTGACCGCAACGCCCTGTTTTGCGAGGTCTTCGCAGACGTTTAGTACGGCGGAATGCTCGATCGCGGATGTGATGATGTGGGGATTACCTGCTCCGTCACCCTTGCGGTTCTGCCTGGATTCTATGAGGCCGCGGATCGCGAGATTATTTGCTTCGGTGCCACCGGAGGTAAAGACGATCTCGTTTGGCCGTGCGTTTATCAGAGCAGCGACCTGATGCCGGGCTTTATCTAGTGCCGCTTTTGCTTCTTGGCCGAAGAAATGAATGCTAGACGCGTTGCCGAATTTTGCCATCAAATAAGGAAGCATTGCTTCGACCACGGCGGGGTCGATGGGCGTTGTGGCACTGTTGTCGAGATAGATACGGCGGAACATATTGCCAGTTTAACGCGTTTTAGCGTGTTGCTGAAACAACCGCCGATGATATAAATTAGAAGATGGTTTATTGTGTCAGAATTGTAATTACTGGCTGATAGACCGGGGATTAAACGATACGCAAGTATTTTGGTCGGACGGCCGATCTCGCCGGTGTTTCTGAACATACTGGTGACGAGCGTCTGCGATATGCGGTGTACGCACTGTTTCTTTACTGAGGAGCTTGACGACAGGCCCCGTAAGAAACTGCAGATGAAGACTGACGAGATCGCGAAGATCTCTGAAACGCTGGGCGGAAATCTTGGGGTTTTAGTGCTGGCGGGCGGTGAGCCGTTTACCCGAAAGGACTTGCCGCAGATCGTCCGTGCTTTTTATGAAAACAACAAGCTCGACAGCGTTTATCTGATGTCGAACGGCCAGATACATCCGCGTATTTTCCCGGATGTTGCACAGATCATGGACGAATGCCCAAATCTGAACGTCAGCGTCGCTCTCGGTATCGACGGGATGAAGGACGCTCACGAGAAAATTCGCCGTAAAGAGGGAAGCTGGGATAAGGCGATCCACACGGCCCGCACTTTGCAGCAGATGAAAAAAGAGCAGTATCCACGGCTCGACATTCAAACCTGTACTTGCGTGATGCATTCGAACGAGGAAACGATATTTGACTGGTACGATTTTCTCAAATACGACCTCAAACCTGACAAGGTGAATATCAACTATATTCGCCCGCCGTCAGCTGACCCTATCGAGTTGCAGTTTGATCACAAGCGGTATCAAAAGTTGTCGCAGATGATACTTGAAGACACCAAGGACGCGACGCTCAAAAACAACTACGGCGGTGACTCGGGCTTTTTCAAAGCGGCTGTTGATATCTATATGCACGATATCATCGCCAAAACCAAAGAAGAGGGCAAGGCTCAGCTCAAATGCTATGCCGGTTCGGCGGGTGCTGTCATCTATGATAACGGTGCGTTGTCTTCGTGTGAGAACAAGACCGACGTGCTCAATCTGCGTGATTATGATTGGGATTTCCAAACCGCCTGGAAGACCAATGGTATGAAAGAACGCCGCAAAGAGGTCGCCGATGGATGCCACTGCACCCACGAATCAAACTGTTTCTATCCTTCGCTGCCGCTAAATCCTGGCCATTTGGTCAAGATCATCAAGCTTGAGGGCCAGATGAAGAAAGCTGCCAAGAATGCAGGCTTTCTCGCCGCAAAGGAAGTTGCTTTAAAGGCGTAGAGTGCAGAAGCCCGCGCGTTAGCAAGGGCTTAACTCAAACGTTGCATGTTAAGCCCTCCCTAACGGCCAGGCCTCCGCAATCGAACCGATGCAGCCAAATACTCCAAAGATCCTAATTATTTCCTCCGACACCGGCGGGGGGCATCGCTCTGCAGCGAAAACTATCGCTGACGGTGTCGAGAAATTTTGGAAAGGCGAGTCGGCCGTTGTCCGGACGATCAAGGCTGTCGAGGATTCGCATCACGTAACAGAAAAGCTGGTTAAGGTTTACAACTGGATGCTGCAAAACAAGCAGCACTGGATGAAATATCTCTACTGGGTCGTCAATAAGATCCGGCCCGAGACGCGTGAGTTTTTTCATAAACGCTGTATCGGATATGTTCGCGGACAGTTTGAGAAATGGTGTCCGCACATTGTTGTGAGCGTCCATCCGCTGACGCAGCATATATTTGCCCGCATACTTCGCGAACTTAATCTTATAGATCAGGTTCCGCTTGTAACTGTTGTGACTGACCCATGTTACGGTTTTTGGAAAGGTTGGGCGTGTGAGGATGTTTCGCTTTATTTGGTGGCAAATGATGATGCCCATCGGCAGTTGATCGATTACGGTATTTCGCCGGACAGGATCAAGATCTCGGGCATGCCTGTCGATCCAAAATTCCATGAGATCGATGAAAAAGACGCACAAAGCGCCCGGCGGATTTACGGCCTCGATCCCGATAAATTTACAGTATTTGTAAACGCCGGTTGGGTTGGCGGCGGTAATATACCAAAGATCTTTAAAGAATTCGTTCGCGGCGAATTGGATGTTCAGGCGATCTTTCTAGCAGGTAAGAATGAAGAATTAAGACTCGAGGCTGAGGAGATCGCAAAGTCGGCGAAATTCCCGGTCAAGGTCATTGGATACTCTGATGAGATCGAGAAGTTAATGCAGTCGGCGAACGTAATGATATCTAAACTCGGCGGTTTGACAACGTTTGAGGCCCTTGCGTGCCGTTTGCCGATAATTGCTGATGCGACCACGCCGCCGATGCCGCAAGAGGCAGGCACTTCGAAGCTTATCGAATCACGCGGTGCGGGCATTCTGCTAAAACGTTCGACAGATATCGTCCCGACCATACGCAATCTGGTCAATAACCAGGGTGAGTATTCGCGAATGAAGATCGCAACAGCAGGGATGACGATGCCAAATTCGACCGAGTCGATCATTCGCGAGATCAATGCCCTTTGGCCAAAGGCACAGGCGGCGGCTCCACCGGTGTAACCAGTAAGCAGTTTTGGATTTCCACCTTTGCCTTTTTTACTAGCGACAATTAACCTTATTTCTTTGCGAGGGAAAGTATTTTGAGTCTTTTACTTGAAGGAAAACGTGCATTTGTTTCGGGTGGAACGCGTGGCATCGGAGCCGCGATCTGCGAGGTATTTGCCCGCGAAGGTGCTGATGTCGCATTTAACTATCATTCGAGTGACGATCTGGCTGATGAGGTCCGTGCAAAGATCGAGGCTCATGGCCGTCGTGCGCTGAGCTACAAGGTTTCGGTTACCGACCGTTTTGGGATGAAACACATCGCCCGCGAGATCAAAGAGGCTTGGGGTCCGGTCAATGTGCTCGTCAACAACGCCGCTGTAAATAAAGGCGATAATTTTGCGACGACGACCGATAAGAGTTGGGATTGGGTCGTAGATACCAATGTCGGCAGCCTATTTGCCGTCACAAAACCTTTTTACAAGCAGATGATTCGCGAGAAAGCCGGGTCCATTCTTAACATCACCTCGGTCGGAGCGATCCGGTCTCTGCCGACATCGGTCCACTACGCCACGTCAAAGGCCGCGATGATCGGTTTTACCAAATGCCTGTCACGCGAGGCGGCGAACTTTGGTGTGTCGGTCAATGCGATCGCCGCCGGTATCTTTGACACCGATCTTGGCCACACACTGCCCGAACGCCTGATCCAAATGCATGATTTTTGGGTCGCAAAAGGCCGCAAAGGCCGCCCCGAGGAGCTTGCCGAATACGCCGCATTTATGACGAGCGACCGAAACAGCTTTATGAGCGGCGAGGTTGTGATCGTGGACGGCGGAGCGATCACCAAAGAATAAGAATTACCCACGAAATACACGAAAGGCACGAAATATAAGAATTTCTTATTTTCGTGCCTTTCGTGTATTTCGTGGGCAAACTATCTTTCGAGCTTTTCTTTCGCCCGTCCGATAAAGACCTTGATCATTTCGGTGATGCTTTTGGTCATTTCAGACGAGATGAGCGATTCGCCGGCGAGCCAGGCTAGAGAATGTAGTTCGCCGGCTTTTTTGCGGCGGAGTTCGACGGCCTGGGAAAAGTGAACGAGTGTTACGTCTTTTGCTTTTTCGAGGAAATCGGCGGAGTAGCGCAAGAAATTTTCGGCTTCGGTCCGCAGCGGCAGCCATTCGATACGATCCTCAGTATTCTCGGCCATTTCGACCTCGAATTTTTGCAAGATTTGACCAACGACTGGCACGCTTGCCTGGACTTTCCAGTGAGCAATTCCTTTGGCGTCGGTGTGGATCTGCTCGACGCCGGGCATCATCTCAGCAAAATTTGTGACATCGGCAAAAAACTCACGCACCTTGTCGATGCTCGACCTGACCTCAATATCACTGCTGTAACCCGCCTTGACTGTAAACATATTTGTTATTATTGCTTTATCAAAAGTATAGCAAATGAGTAACTTAAGCGAGAATATGTGTCCACGGTGCGGCTTCCCAAAGATGAAAAGCTGGGACGCTCTGACCGAAGAGCAGCAGATGCTCGCCCGCAAGTTGCCGCTATCGGCAGAGTATACTCACGCAGTACGTAAAAAGCACCGTTTTTGCATTAAGTGTTGGTTTGAGGAGACGGAAAAGATCAACTCGATAGCATAAGCCGGACGAACTCAACACCTTGCCTAACTACCTGTTCACAGTTAGACTTAGCTGTACAGTTTCGCTTTATCAGCATTTCAAATATTAATTATCGGGAGAATACGGATGAATTTAGCATTTCGATTCATTGGCTATAAGGCTGCGGTGCGGGTTGCGTGCGCGGGTTTTGTGATGATGCTTGCGGTGGCGGCTTTTGTGCCGAGTACCATCGCGGCGGATACGCCGGTGTGGACTTTCAAGGGGGCGAAGTGGTATTCGCTGATGGAAACGGGAAACGTCACGGCGGGAATGCCGAATGGCGTCGTGATGCTGGACGGTGCGACGGGCAAACAGCTTTGGGCCCGCACCGATCTCGGTGAGATCAAAGAAGAGGAATACACCGAGCTGCCTGGCACACCTTTGTTGCTCATTTCAGATAATTCAGGGTGGGCACAGCGTAAGACAAAGCTCACCGCAATCGACACGATGACCGGCCAGACGGTGTGGCAAACGGAAAAGATGCTTGGTTTTACGGTCGAGGTTACGCCCGTATATGCCAAAGATATGCTTATTTTTCTGACTATCAGGGATAACCGTGTCACCAAAGACAAGCCCGATATCTTTGCATTAAAGCTCTCGACCGGTGACCTGCTGTGGCAGAACGAATACACCGAAAAGGTTGATCTTTACGGCGTTGAGAAAAAGAAGCGCGGCGGGGCGAGCGCGATGTTTTTGGGAGCCGGCGGCGGACGCAGCGATCGGTTTAACCTAGAAGGCGAAAATCCGCCGATCGTCGATAAGGATTCGATC
>JBEBGA010000147.1:0-7213 GCA_040081695.1 Pyrinomonadaceae bacterium | reverse complement strand
TATACATTCAATTTCCACGGCTGTCCGGCGTTGCCGTTCGAGCCGACGACCCGAACACACACCTTTTCACCGGCGTTAAATAGAAACTTTGGCGTGGTCGTGCAGGTGTTGGATCCGGTGTCAAAGGCAAACGTCTGGACGCCGGCGGTTGAAGACACGATCGCATTATGATTGGCGTCGTTAAAGCCCTGGATACAAACTTTGTTGTCGGGTAAAAATGTCGCAGGATTGCCGTCCGGGATCTGAATGCCCTGAACAAACCCATTACTGTCCGTCGAAGTCGACGGTTGGATCATAACCGAATCCGCAGCGGACAAACTGATGACATGTCCGGCACCGGGATTGACTCCGGTCACCTCGGTTATGTTGCCACCACCTGATGCGCATGTCGTCGAACCCGTAAATAGCTGCTTTTTGATCGTCACCGTATCTGTCGGCGTAACGCCAAACTGGTTGCCCAGCTTTACAGTCACCGTGCCGTTCGCCAGCAGTTGTTCCTTTTCGCTCCGTTTCCTTGATTGTGACGAGGCAATATCGCTCTGATCGATAATAAACCCGACCACCAAAGCTAAGGCCAAAACAAAAAAGCCAAAGCGGAAACGCTTTGGCCTAACAAATGCACTGCTACCGAACATGGGACTATCCTCCTAAATACTTACAATTTGGACGTTTTTAGGTACTCTAACGCAGGTCAAAATGTAAGTCAATAAAATTTATGCTCAGCGATTTCAGCTTGCCGACCGGATATCTCCACAGATGAACACAGATGACACGGATAGGCGAACTGCACTTACTTCTGTGTCTATTTGTGTTTATCGGTGGCCAATTCTTTTCTTATCTGCATCCAGAGGTCGTAGTATTTCCACTCGGGCGGCGGATTTGGTTCGCCGTGGTGGTCGGGTTTTAGGGTGAGGTCGCCGGTTGCTAGGAGGATGCGTTTTACTTCGGGGTTTTGGTCGGCTTTGGCACGCATCGCGGCGAGTATGAGTTTGTAGTGTTCGCCGGGCGTGGCCGAACGATAAGGGAAACGTTTGCCGTCGAATGTCACCCAATCGATGCCGAGCGTTTTCATGTTTTCCTCGGCGAGCGTTCCGGCGGATTTTGCTTCGAAGGCGGTCATCTGGGCGACCTGTTCGCGGGTGTATTTCCAAACAACGGCCTTACCTTCTTTCCCTCTCGTCACTTGTCTCTCGTCACTCGTCCCTTCCGGATAGAGCATCATCTGCCAAAAGCCCTCGACGCTCGCGTAACGCTTGCCATAAAGCTCAAACGGCGTCGCCGCAAAGTTCGACAAAATCCCAAGCTCATTCCGCTTCGACAAAATAACCTCCCCCGCCTTCGCCTCCTGCGGTAATATCTCCCAGTCTGGTTTGTTGGCATCGTTGATCGGCGTGAACCAGACCATCGGTGGGTGAGCTACGGACTCGCTTTGAATTGACGCTGGTGTAATGTGCCGATTCGGGGAAAAGAGTATCGCCGCTCCAAAGAGAATTATGAAAGGAAGTATGGCTTGAAGAATAGTGAAAACAAAATCAGTACCTTTAATCCGTCTTCCCTTCGGGTAACGGCTGAACAAACCACCTGTTGCATGTTTACCTCTAATAGACGAGACCGTCGTAATACATGGATTCTTGCCGGTAAGCTTTCGAAAAACCAGTCTAAGAATCTCGAAGCTCAAGAGATGAATGCCCGGAAGTGCGAAAATGGTGACAATGTATACGGGGTGAAGATCGAGTGGATTCAGGTACGCGAACGCAAGTCCAAGCAGAAACCAGGGAACTGATAAAGCGGCACACCATCTAAAAAAACGTCGACTATTAATGAGGTCGTCTACGAGACAGAAAGGAATAACACCTATCAATGCAAATACGGAAATAATCTCTTCGCGCCAATCCCAGTACATTTTATTCGCCCTTTTCGTTGTTCAACTCAGCAAGCATCTCGCCCAGCTTCTCGAGTTTATTTAGCGGGAGTTCGCGGAGGGTGGTTTGGATGTCGGTTTTCTGTTTGATGAGGGTGCGGAGGGCGTGGGTGTCGTGGACGACGGTTTGAGAATCCTCGCGCCAGTCGAAAAGGTCGTTCGGCGTGCAGTTGAGCAGCAGGCAGAGGCGTTCGAGGTGGTCGGGCTTGATGTAGCCGAGCTGATAATTGAGCCACGAATGCACCGTCTGCGGCACAAAACCATTCTTGACCAGCCAACGATACGGCTCGTCGATCCCACGTGTCTTTAAGATCCTCTTAATGTCGAAATAAAGCATCTACTACCCTCGTTGAAGAGAAAGATATCACGTTTTATTAAAAGTGAAAAGAGTTTTTTAGAATGTGATGTGCTTCATATTAAATATGTAGTGCATCATGTGAAATATGAAGTGTCTTATCTGGATAGTGAAGTGCTTTTTATTAATTCGGACCTACTTTTTCTCAATACTAACAAGCTTCTTCTCAATAGTGACGTGATGTAAATAAAAGATGACGTTATAGACACCAAATGTTAGTGGTCACTCTCTGATATTTTGCTGCCGTTCGCGGTCGTTAGTTCCTTTTACTGCACCCGATATTAACGATCCACGATGGTGGCTGATTGTCTATGTTTATAGATACATCATCACGTTTGAACCATATCTCGTTTCGGAGAGGCTCAGCATAATACTCTGAACGAAAGTTATAGTCCTCGCGGAGTATGGGGTTCTGATAAAAAGTCTTCACTTCCTCGAAAGACATATGGGCAATGTATTTGTAATTGATGGCAGTCATGTTCAAATTGCCATAAAAGTCTTTCTTTTCCAGTTCGAAACGCTCAGGTTTCGGAAACCCCTTACAGATCTGATCAATGTGACGAAGCGTTTCCGAATTGGCAATTATCTGCTCTACTTCCTCACGTGAATGTTCCTTACAAGCAGTTTGGCTCAAAAAGATACCGAGAACGATAATGAATGCTAATAAATTAAGGCTCACCGATTTGGCGTTCATATTATCGTCGTCACGATCTCTCTGATACTTCGCTGGAGCTCGCGGTCGTCGGTTATGGGGGAGCAGATGGCGACTTCGGCGGCGGCGATGGGGGAGATGCCTTGGGCGATCATTTGGGCGGCGTAGATGAGGAGGCGGGTTGAGACGCCTTCTTCGAGGCCGTGGCCGCGCAAGTTTCTTACCTTTTGGCCGATCTTGACCAAGTCGGCGGCTGTTTCGATGTCGATGCCGCCTTCTTTGGCGACGATCTCGGCTTCGGCTTCGGCGTTTGGATAATCGAACTCCATTGCGACGAAACGCTGCCGCGTAGACTGTTTCAGATCCTTGAGGATCGATTGGTAGCCCGGATTGTACGAGACGACGAGCATGAAATCGTCGGGGGCCTCGATCACGGTGCCGCGTTTTTCGATCGGCAGACGGCGGCGGTCGTCGGTGAGCGGATGGATGATGACGACGGTGTCTTTGCGGGCCTCGACGACCTCGTCGAGATAGCAGATCGCACCATGACGAACGGCGGTCGTCAGAGGGCCGTCGTGCCAGACAGTTTCTTCGCCCTCGAGCAGGAATCGGCCGACGAGATCGGTCGAGGAGAGGTCTTCGTGACAGGCGACGGTGATGAGCGGACGGTTTAGACGATGCGCCATGTATTCGACAAAACGCGTCTTGCCGCAGCCGGTCGGCCCTTTGAGCATCGCGGGCAATTTCGCCGCAAACGCCGCTTCGAAAAGCTCGACCTCTTGTCCGATGGGGAGATAAAACGGCTCGTCCTTGACCTTATATTTCTCGACTGCTAGTTCCATAAAAGAATAATGTTATAACATACGATAAAAATATGCTCACGATCACCCAAGCCGAGACGGACGAACAGATAGCTGATGCAAAAACGCTCTTTCGCGAGTACGAAGCATGGCTCGCGATGGACCTTTGCTTTCAGGGTTTTGAGGCCGAGCTTGCCACATTGCCGGGCAAATACGCGATGCCCGACGGACGCCTCTATCTCGCCTATTCAGATGACAAACTCGCGGGCTGCATCGCGCTCAGAAAGCTTGACGACGGCATTTGTGAGATGAAACGCCTCTTTGTCCGCGACGGTTTTCGCGGGGCCAAGGTCGGCGTCTCGCTGATCGAAAAGCTAATAGCCGACGCCCGTGAGATCGGTTACAAACAAATGCGGCTCGATACTTACCCTCCAAAGATGGGAAAAGCCGTGAAACTCTATGAATCTCACGGCTTTGTGCCTATTCCGCCGTATTACGACAATCCGCACACGGACGTTCTGTTTATGGAGCTGGCTCTATAATTACGCCATCCCCTGTCCAAAATCGCCGTACGCGGTCGGTGGCGGCGGTGCCATGTTAAACTGCTGCTCTCCGGTATACGGAAAGACTTGTCGATAGACAAATGCATTCGCAATATAAAGGATCGGCATCGAGATCAAGAAAAAGCCGATGCCGCACATCAATACTCCCAACAAGGAAAGCAGTATCGTAAGGATCAACATCACCAGCAACCCACCGATATTAGCCATCGCTGCCTGAGCACTGAGTTTGATCGCGTCAACGGCACCGAGGTCATATTCCATCGCGAGTGGAATGGCAAAGAAAAATACAAGCCACCACACCAGAGAAAATATCATGACGATCAGACCGACGATCACGGCGACGACGACCAGTCCGCTGGCTATCGCAACATCGCGGTCTCCCTGGAAAAAGTCAAAATCGCCGCCGCGGCCGCCGCTGGCGATCTGGCCAAACCTGACGCCATATTGTAAGACCTGTCCAATAATACCCGGTATCGCCTGGATCAGGCCGATGACCATCAGCGGGACAAATTTCTCAAACCCCTTGAACATCATCCCAAATTCGATCGGCTCATTTCGCATTGCCCGCAGTGCAAAGAAATAAACGCCGCCCATGACAGGGCCGATCAGGAATATGTTTAGACACGGGATACAGCCCGTCAGCACCATCGCGACGACCGCGACGCCGAGATAGAGGCCGTAATTACCCTTGATCAGTTCCCACGCACTGCTGATCGCGGTCGAGGCGTCGACGGCCCCGCGTTGAAATTGGATATTAGTCATATGTTTTGTGTCGAGACGCCAAGATTTTAACTCAATTCCATAAAATTAAAAAACAAAAATGCCCGGACCTGTACAAAAATTACGACAGATCCGGGCTTTTAGTTGCGTTGAAAAAAGCGGGCCGTTATCTCACCGGCTTTCGCGGCAATTTGTCATCCATCATCGCTGTCTGATAGACAAACGCGGCTAGGATGATCGCCATCTGTTTCATATCGTCGGCCTGAATGCGGTCAAAGCTGTCCATGTTCGAATGGTGCGTGCGCGTGCTGTACTCGACCTCGTCCTGGATGAACTGAAATCCCGGCAAACCGATGCCGTCAAACGCCTGGTGATCTGTACCGCCCGTATTCGCGATCGTCAGCGTGTCTGCCCCCATTCCTTTGAACGGTGCCAGCCAGCTGCGAAAAATCGGACGCACGCCCTCGTTGCCCTGCATATAAACGCCGCGGATCTTGCCCGTGCCGTTGTCGATGTTGAAATATGCCGAGAGTTTGTCGTACGCAGGCAGCTTTGTCAGAGCCTGATTTGCTGCGTTCTGTCCGCCACCACCGCCAAATGCCGGGGCATTAGGGTCGCCGCGATAGCCAAAATGCTGCCTGACGTATGCACGTGAACCTAAGAGGCCCTGCTCCTCGCCGCTCCACAGAGCGATGCGGATCGTGCGGCGTGGCTTGAGGCCAAGAGCCTGAATAATACGTACAGCTTCCATCATCACCGCGCATCCAGCACCATTATCGGTCGCGCCGGTCGCGCCGTGCCACGAATCGAGGTGGCCGCCGAGCATAACGATCTCATCAGATTTATCAGTGCCCGGGATCTCCGCAATTGTGTTATAGGCGTTCGGATCCGTGTCTTGAAATTCGACAGCAAGATCGACGGTCATGGTGAGCTTTTCACCGGCCGCGATCATCCGCGACATGCGATTGAAATGCTCAGGAGTCGCAACAAGCTGGATCGGTACGACCGCATTTTTGTCACGTACCGGCACATTTGGCGTCGGCGTACCGCCCGCCGCGGGTGGTGGAGCCTGTACTGCGTTTGCGCCCTGTACAAAGATGGTGCCGCCGTCGCCTTTGGCAGCGGTGTCGATCAAAACGGCCGCGCCCTCTTCGTGCAAAAAGCGAAAACGGCGAGCGTTAAACTGAAATTGTCCTGCAGCGCCCGGATTGGGGGTAGGGCCGCTGCCAGCCGGACGCGGAGCATTAGGATCAGGAGCGTTTGCCAGGTCCAAAAGATTTGCTTCGTTACGACGGGTGCCCTGAGGATCAAACTCAGCCTTTAGCTCACGAACGGCACCGACAAGCACGATCTTGCCTTTGAGCTTACCTTTATATTGTTCGAGCTCGGCTTCGTTCTGCGGGTTAAATGTGACCACATCGCCAGTGTAAGCTGTGCTCGGATCCGCAGTTGGTGCAGGTGTTTTTGGCTTTTTAGCCTTTGGATCGACGACAGGTGCCGGAAACAGTGTGTTTGTTCCGGGCGACCATGCTTTGGGGTATGCGATCAATGGGAAAGAAGCCGGGCCGTGAACCATGGCCGTAAACCGCTTGAGCGTCCAACCGCGGCCAAATGGGCCCCACGATTCGAGATGCGCGTTTTGCAGGCCGTATGAGGTCAGCTGGTCGCGTGTCCATTCGTTAGCGCGTTTGAGCCCCGGGCTGCCGGTCAGACGCGGGCCGATCACATCGGTCATATAGCTGAGGGTTTTCATTACCTGCGACCGGTTCATGCCCTCGTCCTTGATCTTGTCCATCACCTCTTTTGGAGCTTCATAGACCTTTGGCGCTGTTTGCCCAAACGTGAGGCCCGGCAACATGACACTGACAAGCAAAAATACGCCTAAAACTTTGCGTTTTAACATTACTGAATTCTCCTGAAAATTTTATTGAATCTTTATGACGAGATTTAGCTATTTATACCACAAACATTTGGGAAATGTTTCAAATCGGCGAGGTAAAACTAAATAGTTGACCAGGTGAGTGTAAAGGCGGGCGGCATATTTTTAAGTACTAACGGGCTGCGTCGTGAGGTGCCGTAACGATTTTTCAAAAACTCACGCAGCTTGATCGCGGGCGGCAGAAAATATCCGTGAGCGTATTGGAAGATGCGAAGCTCACAACCCTCGTCCATAAACTTTGCGATCTCCGTCAAAACGCTGTC
>JBEBGA010000146.1:0-7214 GCA_040081695.1 Pyrinomonadaceae bacterium | reverse complement strand
AGGGCGGACAGCTTGGCGTCAGCGTCGAGATCCTATGCGGGCTCGTGCGTGAAAAATTAAATCAAGAACAAGCAGTAAAAAAGTAATGGAACACTCAGATATTGAATTGATAAAAGCCGCGACCGATGTTCGCGAAAACGCCTACGCTCCTTTCTCGGAGTTTAAGGTCGGCTCCGCTCTCGAAACCGACGACGGCCAGATCATCGTCGGCAGCAATGTCGAATCCGCCAGCTACGGCCTGACCGTCTGCGCCGAACGCGTCGCCGTATGGAACGCCATCTCGCAGGGCAAACGAAAGATAAAACGCATTGCCGTCGTCGCCGACACTGAAACGCTCACCCCGCCATGCGGCGTCTGCCGACAGATCATCTGGGAATTTGGCGGAGACATCCCTGTTTTGTTGGCCAACCTCAAAGGCAAAACCGAGACAGTTCAAATGAAAGATCTGCTGCCCCGCGCGTTTGATACAAAATTCTTAAAGTAAAAAAGACCTACTGAAGCCTGTGAAGAATTCCCTCGGTGACCTCGTGCACTTCCTGTAAAAATGGCGTGCTGGTCAATACTAAGATCGTAGCAACCGCCGTCATCGCTACCGATACCAAAAACACAGCAGTCAGATAAGGCGATCTCGCTGAAATTCCGAAAGGCTTGTCAGCGAAGGCTAAAAGTCCGTCAATGCGTTGGGCGAGCGAGGTGTCGTCCGGCTCGATGAGATATGCGGCTATCGGAAGACGCTGGGTTTGCTCGTGCGGGGTGATGCGGCCGATCTTGACGAGAGCAGAGGCGAGGTTTAATGCGTAGCCGCTGCCGCCGCGAACCGCCGCGTATTCGTCCGCCGCCGATTCGGCCGCAAGGAGCCAGCCGTTATCGAGCGATCTGCCAAGCGGGAAAACCAACAGGTCACGGCAGACGCGCATCGTGACACGTTTGAGGTTATCAAACGAAGAAACATGGCCAGCTTCGTGAGAAAGCGCTGCAACGAGCTCTTCTTCATCAAGTTCCGAAAAAACCTGTTCGGCGACAAATATCCGAGGCCGAAATATCCCGACGACCGCGATGACCGGAAACGGATGCCGTAGTTTATACGCGGGCATCGAAACGCCTTCGATCTCGACGGGTTTTGAAGTTGTCATCCAGTCGGCGATCAGTCGCTTGGTCTGCAGCCAGCTTGTGACGATCCGATATGCCGCCGCCGCCAGTCCGAATACCGAGATCGCTCCGAGCAATCCCATTTTCAGGCCGACTGTTTCCTCAGGCACATCCGGCTCGTAAAGCAAAAATGCCGGGATGATCACTCCAAACGTCACGAAAAGCGCGAGAGCCAGAGGAGCAACCCGCAGGGCAAAGATAAAATTTGACCGGTTCGACGCTGTCCAGCGGGCGACCCGCCCTTGCATCAGTTTCCAGATCGCAGCCACAACTAGCGACGCCATCAGATTAACGGCGTAAAGAGCTCCAAACTGTAATGATATCCCTACGAGGAAATACATCGGTTATTTTTCTGCGAGCTCCGCTTTTTTTGCCTTGATAAGCCGTTCGAGATCATCGAGCAGTTCGCGGTCCTTATCGCTGACCGCATCGACGATGCACGACAGAACCGGTTCAACGTTACGCGTCGCCCCTTCCATCAGGCCGGTGAGCACATCGTTCACAATACCGGTTTGGAGCTGTTCGTCGGACATCACCGCTGAATAAACATACGCCCGCTCGACTTTCTTGCGTTCGAGATAGCCTTTTTTATACAGCCGGTCGAGCGTCGTCATCACGGTTGTGTAGGCAAATCGGTCGCCAAACGCCCGGACTACGTCGCGAACATTGACCTCTTTCTGACGCCAGACCTCTTCGAGAGTGCTGCGTTCGAGCGTACCGAGCGATGCGATCACCGCTTCGCGCGGCAATCGAAAACCCTTGATCTTAAATTTGGAAAGCGGCATATTTTGTAATGATAATGCGTTTTGCGACCGAGTCAAACAAAAAACTACGCGAGCTTTGCGGATATTGCAAAAACAGCCCAAAAAGTGTAACTTCAGCTATGGATAAGCTCAAATTTTACGTCGCATTTCTCCTCCTATTCGCATTTTCATCATCGACCTTTGCCCAGTGGATACCGCATCGGGAAAAGTACATCGCGCCATCATCTTGTGACATTGTCATCACAAACGGGACCGTCGTCACGATGGACAAAGGCCGCCGCGTGATCGAAAACGGTGCGGTCGCGATACGAGGTGACAAGATCGTTGCCGTCGGCCCGACTCAGGTCGTCACGAAAAATCTGACCGCAAAACGCACGATCAACGCCCGGGGCAAAGTCATCATACCGGGGCTTATCAATACCCACACGCATGTGCCGATGTCGCTCTTTCGCGGCATATCGGACGACCTCGACCTCAACGACTGGCTGACCAAATACATCTTTCCGGCTGAGGCAAAAAACGTCGATGAAAAGTTTGTCCGTGCGGGCACGCGGCTCGGCCTTGCGGAGATGATCCGCGGCGGGACGACGACGTATTGCGACATGTATTATTTTGAGGACGCGATCGCCGAAGAGACGAAAAAAGCGGGTGTTCGCGGCGTGCTGGGCGAGACGATCATCAAGTTTCCGGTATCTGACAACAAGACGCCAGAAGAAGCTCTAGCTTACACCGAACGCTTCATTAAAAAATGGAAAGGCGATCCGCTGATCGTTCCCGCTGCCGCTCCGCACGCACCCTATACGCTCGAAACTGCCACGCTCAAAGCGATCCGTGAGCAATCAGACCGGCTCAAATCCACCGTTGTCATCCACGTCGCCGAGACGAAAAAGGAGCGGGACGATATATTTGCGCTGTATGGCAAAACGCCGGCAGCATATCTCGACAGTATCGGTTTTCTCTCGGATCGCACGATCGCGGCCCATAGTGTTTGGCTTAGATCGGATGAGATCGATATCTACAAAAAACGCGGTGTCGGCGTAGCTCACAATCCGACATCGAATATGAAACTCGCGTCCGGCGTCGCTCCGATACCTGAGATGCTTGCAAAAGATGTCGCCGTCGGCCTAGGCACGGACGGTGCCGCTTCAAACAACGACCTCGACATGTGGGAAGAGATCGACCTTGCCGCCAAACTCCACAAACTGACATCCAACGACCCCAAAACGCTGCCTGCCGAGATGGCATTTGAGATGGCGACGATCCGCGGTGCGCGTGCTCTGCATTTAGAGGATCTGATCGGTTCGCTTGAGATCGGCAAACGTGCCGATATCGCCATCGTCGATCTCGACAGTCTCAATCAGACGCCGTATTTCAATATCTATTCGGCGCTCGTCTATACGACCAAAGCGACGGACGTTCGCTCCGTCATCATTAACGGCCGCCTCGTCATGCTCGACCGCCGTTTGCTCACATTAAATGAAACTGCTATAAAAGTAGATGCAAACCGCTACCGCGAAAAAATCATCAATAGTCTGAAGCAGTGATTTTGCGGGCCATAACCAAAGCCCTTTGCAGATGATTTTTTTAAGATAGTTATTTTCGTATTTTCTCGGGTCGTTTAAGTGAGCCTGTTACGAGTTCGCTGGGCCTTTACGGAAACATTCAACTCAAGGAGGAGAAGAAATGCCGTTAAATGTCAAAAGGATTTGTACTTCGGTTTTACTGGTCGTTTTAAGTTCCGTTTTGGTCGCACAGGCTCAGACAACTGACCCGTCGCAGACCGTCCAACCGCCCGCACCGACCTCCGGTGACGTGATGCGCGACCGGATCTCAAAGGCAAAAGCCTTTATCGTCGTCCGCAATTACAACGCCGCGATCTACGAGCTGGAAAACATCCGCCGCGAGACGGCTGACACTGCGGTTCAGGGCGTGGTCAGCGTCCTGCTGATGAACAGCTACCTCGAACAGGGCGATTACAAACGTGCCCAGGATTTCCTCAACCAAAGCTACAACGAACAAAAAACGAGCAAGCCCAACGCCGCCGCAAACTATATGGCGGTCGCCGGACAGGTCGTCAAAGGTGCCCGCAGCCGTGCCGAACGCTATCGTGCCCTCGGCCTGAGCATTACGGACCGCACCCTGCCGCTTGAGGCTCTCAATGATCTCGACAAGATGCGTGAGACGCTTGAGATCGTCGTGACGCAGTCAAAAGAGCTTGGCAAAAACACCGCAAAAACCAACGATGCGATGGCCTTGCTTGAAGAGGCGACAAACTCACGCACGATGATCGCCCGTGACGATTACGACGCCAAACGCTGGAAAGACGAGGTCGCCGACACCCGCGAAGAGATGGTAAATTCGCGCAGCGTCGTCGCCAATGCTGTCAACGATGGCGTAGTCGTCCCTAACAACTCCGGTCAGGTTGCCGTTAACACAGGCACGCCGACGCAGCCCGTCGTTATGTCGCCGGCCCCCAACAACACCCAAACGATCCGCGAACGCGAAGTAAAACCTGTCGAAACTGCCGTTGCCAAAAACGAAAAACAGATCATAGTTTCGTCCGCACCACCGACCGTCAAAGAAGAGCCCAAAAAGCCCGCTGACACCGTCACCACCGCCTCCGGCGATACCATCGACGTCGGTTCGCTTGTTGCCTATGCGACGAACAAAACGCAGCCCGTCTATCCACCGGCGGCCAAGAGCCTGCGTGCAACCGGTGTCGTAACCGTCGAAGTCACCGTCAACGAAAGCGGCGAAGTAGCCCAGGTGCAAAAAACGAGCGGCCCGATGATGCTCCAAAACGCCGCCAAAGACGCCATCAAAAAGTGGAAATTCAAACCATTCGTAAAAGACGGCCAACCTGTCAAGGCAACCGGCTTTGTCAATTTTAATTTTTCACTTTAGCTTTAATAATTTTAGGTTTTAGAGAGCATTAACCGCAGATGAAGCGGATAACGCGGATAAATTTAAATATTTAATCTGCGTCATCTGTGTTATCTGCGGTTAAATTTGTTTCAGCTTGAACCTCTGCGTTGTAATATAGCCCTATGTTATTTCGCCTTTTGACCATCACGCTCCTGACAGCAATAACGGCATTTTCGCAAACGAGTCAATCCGGGCCGCCAATCGAGCCGGGCGTGTCGCAAGCGTTGGCTCAATGGCGGGCCGCACGTTACAGCGATGTTCGTTACAAACTAAACCTAACACTCGAAAAGATGTCGCCGGTATTGAAGGGTACGATCGAGATACGTGTGAAAGTGGGGGAGTCGGGGAGTAGAGGAGTTGGGGAGACAGCGACACTGGGGTCAGAACCGGGAGCGGTAGCGACTGGGTTCCCCATCGTCTTGGATTGGAGAAAGATCAGGGGAAGTGAAAGCTTATCGACGATTTCTAATGTCACCCTCAACGGCAATTTGGTCAAGTCATCTTGGACGCGATTAGTAATCGGCCCCGGACTCCAGCGGCCGCCGAGCGGCAGCGCAACTCAGGTTGCAACGCCCACTCCACAGGATATGACGCCGTCACCAAGTCCGTCTGTCTATCGTGACGGCGGCGACCACCTAGTTTTCGACGAGGGTGTTGTCGCGGGCGAGAACGTCATCAAGCTCGATTTTACTTCGCCGATATTGACCAGCGGGTCGGCGATCACGCGGTATGTGGATAAAGAGGACGGAGCGGAATATATCTATTCGCTCTTCGTCCCGTCCGACGCCAGCACCGCGTTCCCCGTCTTTGACCAGCCGGATCTGAAGGCGAAGTTTCAGTTAAACGTCAGTGTGCCGACGAAGTGGAAGGTGATCTCGAATTCTGCCGAAGAAGATTATCACGGAATGTATCCTGCTCCGATTATCGGTAGTACGGAGATAGTTAGGGAAGCATTCTACTTCGAAGAGACTAAACCCATCTCAACCTACGTTTTTGCGTTTGCCGCGGGTGACTTTACAGAAATCCGTGGCGAAAGCTCAAAGGCGGATATGGCTCACCCGATCGACATCAAGAGGGACGGCTTGGCTAATCGTGGAATGCCGCTCAGTCGGGGAGGCGTGGGAACGATAATCTACGTCCGCAAATCCCAAGCCGCCAAGTTCAAACCCCATGCAGGCGAGGTCTTTCGCCTAAACCGCGAAGGCATCAAATATCTCGAATCCTATTTCGATTACAAATTCCCATTTCCAAAATACGATCTGGTGTTGATCCCGGAGTTTCCGTTTGGCGGGATGGAGCATGCGGGGGCGACGTTTTTGCGTGAGGCGTCGATCATTTTCCCGACCGAGCCGACCAAGAGCGACCACATCTCGCGTGCGAACCTGACCTTTCACGAAGCGGCGCACCAGTGGTTTGGCGACACGGTGACGATGCGTTGGTTTGACGACCTGTGGCTAAAAGAGGGTTTTGCCGAGTTTATGGCGTACAAGACCTTGGAGAAAGTGATGCCCGAGGCAAACGCGTGGAAGGTCTTTTACGAACGCAACAAACAGGCCGCCTACCTGACCGACTCCACCAAAGGCACAACGCCGATCTACCAAAAAATAGACAACCTCTCCGCCGCAAAATCCGCCTACGGCAACATCGTCTATCGCAAGGCGCCTTCGTTTCTCCGCCAAGCCGAGTTTTACCTGGGCGAACAAAAATTCCAAACCGCCGCCCGAGCGTTTTTGAAGAAACATGAGTATGCGAATGCCGGTTGGGAAGATTTGGTGAAGGAGTTTGAGACGGCAAGTAAGCAAGATCTGAAGGAATGGGCGAGACAGTGGGTGCAACTGGCCGGACTACCGAAATTTCAAGTCGTAACAGAACACGATACACGGGGGATAGGCCACTTTGCAACGATCTTGTTGGACCAGTCGAACGCTCCGCAGCCTCAGCCGCGATGGAATGAGAATCTAAGGTTCTATGTGCGCCGCGTGATCGGTCGGAAAGATGAAGTACGAACCTTCGATGCGTTAATGCCCGGCGCCAATATCGGACAATTCAGATACCGTCTCGGTGTAGGAGCGAACGAGGAGCTGTTTGTCTTTCCCAACTACGGGGACTACGGCTACGGCATTTTTCTGCTGGATAACGACAGCCAGGATTACATCCTGAAAAATATCCAAAACGAAAAAGACCCGTTCCTGCGTTCGATGATGTGGGGCAGCCTCTGGGACAGCGTCCGCGAAGCCGAGCTTGATCCGAGGGTTTATGTTGAGCTGGTAATCAAGAGCCTGCCGACCGAACAGGACGAAACGATAGTCTCGTCGATCCTCGGCCGCGTCAGCACGGCGATGAACTACTATATGTCAGACGCGGTCGGTTCTATGC
>JBEBGA010000505.1:0-1807 GCA_040081695.1 Pyrinomonadaceae bacterium | reverse complement strand
GGCTACGATCCTCGCCAAAATGGAAAGCCTTAACCCCGGTTATTCGGTCAAGGACCGCATCGGCATTTCGATGATCGACTGGGCCGAAAAAGAGGGCGTCCTCAAAAAAGGCGGCACAATAATCGAAGCGACGAGCGGCAATACTGGCATCGGGCTCGCTCTGGTCGCGGCGGTTCGCGGGTATAAATGTATCTTTGTGCTGACCGACAAAGTCTCCGTCGAAAAGGTCCGTTATCTCAAGAGTATGGGTGCGGATGTGATCGTCGTTCCTGCGGCCGCAAAGCTAGGCACGCCCGACCACTATCACGAAACTGCTGCGCGCATTCATCGCGAGACGCCTAATTCGTTCTATCCCGATCAATACAGCCACCCTGCAAATCCGTTGGCCCATTACCGGACAACAGGCCCAGAGGTTTGGGCTGACACGGATGGCAAAGTCACACATTTTGTATCCGGTATCGGAACCGGCGGCACGATCAGCGGCACCGGGCGATATCTGAAAGAGATGAATCCCAAAATAAAGATCGTCGGCGCCGATCCGTACGGCTCGATCTTTAAGACGTACAAAGAATCCGGGCATGTGCCGGAGGCGACGCCATATCTCGTCGAGGGTATCGGCCAGTCATTGCCCGTCGGCAACGCGGATATGAAGATCGTCGACCAGATCATCAATGTCACCGACCGCGATTCATTTGACTACGCCCGGCTGCTGTCGCGTCGCGAAGGCATCTTTTGCGGCGGCTCGACCGGGACTAATTTCGCCGCGGCATTAAAGGTCGCAAAAGACCTTGATGAAACCGGCCTCGTCGTATTTATCGTTTGCGACACGGGTGAGCATTACCTGAGCAAGTTCCATTCGGACGAGTGGATGAAAGAAAAACTATTGCTCGAACCGCAGCGAATCACTGCCGGCCTCATAGCTGAGACGAAAAACGGCACCGCGCCCGGTGCACTGATATTTGTTGGCCCTGACGATCTGGTCAGCGATGCTTTGGCAAAGATGAATGAATGCAGCATAACGCAGATGCCCGTCATCGAAGACCACCGTTCGGTCGGATCTTTGCGTGAAAGCGGCATATTGACCAAGTTGCTCGCGAACCGCGACCTACTCAATTCCAAGGTCAGCGAGGTGATGGACAAGAGCTTTCCGGTGCTCGACGTTGACGCGAGCTTTGCCGAGATCAAATCAAAACTGCAGCGTAATCCGGCGGTTTTGATCGAGGATTTCAAACGGATAACGTCGATCATCACGCGATCGGATCTGCTTGATATTCAGGGTTAGGTCTTGCGAAAGTGGGCAAGCGTATAATATCTTAGAACGCAACTTGACCGACGATGAGCGACGAACCGAAACAACCTGACGACACAACAGCATGGACGATGCCCGAGCCGGTGTTTCGCTCGACCGAGGGCCGCACACCCGCCGGCATCCATGCGACCGTCCCGGCTGACGAATCCACGACCGCACCCGGCTTTCATCAGGCAACGACCGTCGAAACTGAAGGCTTGCCGCCCGCATCAGATCTCCACACCGCAATAACCGCCGAGACCGAAGGCTTGCCGCCCGACGAACCAGACTTTCACCAGGCAAAGACCATCGAGACCAAGGTGCCGGCCCCCGAGGCTCAAAAAGTAAAAGCTGCTCCCGTAAAATCAAAAAAAGGCGGCTGCGCCAAAACCTTTCTTTTCACAGTCGGGCTGATCGGCCTAGGCATTGCTGCCGTGGTGATAGCTCTCGTCTATTTTCTGTTTTACTACCGCCCGGCTGATACGGGGACTTTCTAGAATACATTCGCTGGATGGAAAC
>JBEBGA010000504.1:0-1810 GCA_040081695.1 Pyrinomonadaceae bacterium | reverse complement strand
ATGTAGCGAATCTCAAGGATGGCCGTGTCGAGGTGCTTGCCGAGGGCGTTGAAAAGGCGGTAAATAATTTTCGTCTCGACCTTGCCGCCGGCCCAACTCATTCGCGGGTCAGCAATATCGAAGAATTTGTAGTAGAACCGAGCGGTCTGTATCCGCAATTTAGAATAGAAAGATAATAATGGAACACCTAAGAAACCTTATTCGCGAAGTGCCGGATTTTCCAAAACCGGGCATTAACTTTTACGACATTACGACGCTGCTGATCGACCCGACGGGTTTGAAAAACACGATCGATGCACTCGTCGGCGAGGTCCCGCCGGGACAGATCGACACGGTGATCGGCGTCGAATCACGCGGATTTATATTTGCGACACCGCTTGCGTATCAGATCAATGCGGGCTTTATCCCGGTTCGCAAACCGAAAAAGCTCCCGGCTGAAACGGTCTCGATGTCATACGAGCTTGAATACGGCACCGACACGCTTGAGATGCATAAGGATGCTGTCGGCCCCGGCCATCGCGTGTTGATCGTTGACGATCTGCTTGCGACGGGCGGTACGGCCAGGGCGGTCATCGATCTAGTCGAAAGCGTCGGCGGAACCGTAGCCGGATTACTGTTCGTCGTCGAACTCGATTTTCTCGGCGGCCGCAGCAAATTTGACGGATACGACGTCAGGTCGCTGATCCATTACGACTCTTAATAATGGAAAACGGAAAGTTGAAAATGGAAAATGTCTGATTATATCTTCATTTTGCATTCTTCACTTTTCATTTTGCATTTACGACGGTCCCGTAGCTCAGCTGTATAGAGCGTCCGCCTCCTAAGTGGAAGGTCGGTGGTTAGAATCCACCCGGGATCACCATTTTTTATCCCCGACGATATGAGAACTCTCGGCATTTGTGCTGCCCTCTTGTTAGCCAGCATTTGTATTTCCGGACAGAACGCGGAGCGTTGGAATGCGCTGGTTCTCGATGAAACGACTCCCGAACAGGCGATCGCTATCTACGGCACACCACGCATCTATCGGGATTCGAGTCTGCACGTATATGACATTCAGGCGCTTTTGTCAGCAGATGCGACGAAACGAAACTTTGAGACTGGCGAATGGGAGAATGCTAAAGGTCACAAGAGCATAATGCTGACTTTTTCGAGCGATGATAAATTGCGGATGATTTTTGCGACTCCCGATAATGAGGGAACAAAGACACTTGAAACCCTGTGCGGCGGTAATTGGAAACCGGCCGGCAAGAATATGGTGAAAGATTTTCGGGCAGAGATGGCTGGAAATCCCAAATCAGTTCCACTCGTGCCGATAACGAAAAAGTGGTATCAAATTTTTGCGATCACCCCGCGGGCATTTTGTGTTGCCGATATTCTAAATGAAATTCCTAATTCTGCTCTGCCGGCCATGACCGCATATCCCGGCAGAGTAGGGATCATAACAATGGTCTCTCGAGCAGTAGAGTCTAAAGTAAAACCTAAAGCTACAGGAAAGAAATTACCCCGCAAACGCTAAAAAGAGCCTCTTTAGACAGTCGTTTTATGGAACCACGCGGCGAATAGACCTTTCTATTAAGTGAACGGAAGTAAAGCGTGTAAGAGCACAGTGGCATACATTTATCCACGGTGAAGACAGCCAAAGGTCTGTTCATGATCTCCAATCGACTCAAAGGACCGCATCGTTAGCGAGACGATGCGGTTTTTTCTTTGGCCCACGAAACACACGAAATGCACGAAAAAAGAAAAGCTCCTGCTTTCGTGACTTTCGCCTGTTTCGTGGGCAATATTGTCTTATGCAGAAAGTGCTGAC
>JBEBGA010000503.1:0-1811 GCA_040081695.1 Pyrinomonadaceae bacterium | reverse complement strand
CATCAATCACATCGCAGTTTTTGTTTGTGCCGTCATGAGTCTGGTAATCGGTGGGCTTTGGTATTCGCCGGTGCTTTTTGCAAACGTGTGGCAGCGTGAGGCCGGGATCTCAGACGAGCAGATGGCAAAATTTAACCCGCTCAAGATCTTTGGCCTGACATTCGTGCTGGCGTGGATCATCTCGTACAATCTCGCTTTCTTTCTCGGAGCACCCGGAACGAACTGGCAATGGGGCGTCGGGGCGGGACTGTTGACGGCAGTTTGGGTCATCGGTATGTTCACGATCATCGCCTTATTTGAGCAACGGTCGATAGAGTATCTGGCGATCAATTGCGGTTATGTTACCGTGTATTTCGCGGTGATCGGGTTTATTTTGGGGATTTGGAGATAACGTATGGCACAGAAAACATCTGGCGAATTTGAAAAAGAATTTATGGACAGCCTCGCGAGCTCAACAGGCAAGGACCTTGCGACCTGGCTGAAAACCATTGATGGTTTTAGCAGCAAAAAGCGAAATGAGGTGATCGCGTGGCTCAAGACCGAGCACGGCTTTGGCCATATGAACGCATCCCTGCTCGCGGGCATTCACGCCAATGGCGGCAAGCCCGTCTATGCCAGCACCGGTGATCTGCTCGAAGCTCAGTTTGCTAAGGCCGCGGATATGCGCCCGCTGTACGACGAGTTCAATGCGTTTATCGCAAAGAATTTTCCCGACGCGACGATCCTGCCGAAAAAGACGTATGTTTCGGTGCTCGAAAATCGTGAATTTGGAGCGGTCAATATTAAACCCAAAGAGCTGCGTATCGGGCTCGATCTGGGCGACCGTCCGTTCGACGAAAAGGCCGAGAAAGCAAAGCTGACCGGCCCGATGCCGCGAATATCGCACATGGTCGTACTCGCGAACGCATCGAAACTGAATAACGACCTTGTTGCTCTGTTAAAAGAATCTTACGCAAGATGTCATTAGTTAAATACAGCTGACAGCTATCAGCTGATAGCTGTCAGCTGTATTTAAATCTTCAGGCAAGAGCCTTTCGCATAAACGCGACGAGCGGGTACATCTCTTTCATCATCGCAACAAGTTGTTTAGGAAATTCGGCCGAGGCTAAAAATTTATCGTCGTGCAGCTCGCTGAATGCCATAAATTCTTTGAGTTTGAGATATTCGGCGGCTTCATGTCCGGGGTCAAAGCCTTTGGGGACGGACTTTAGCCGGTCGTTCCACAGATTGCCGAGCACATCAGTGAAACTCTTTTTATTGACGATCTTTAAGAATTCGTCCGTATTATTTGCGACAGCCGTTCGGATCTTGAGCAGCTCCGGGCCATCGGGACGATGCTTGCCGCCGGCGATAAAGCTCGCTCCGGGCTGGACGTGAAAATAATAGCCTGGCTGCATCGATTTGCGGCCGCCGGGTGCGATGTAGGCACCGAGGTTTATCTTGTAAGGGCTCTTGTCTTTTGAAAACCGCACGTCGCGATAGATGCGAAAGACGCAAGTTTTTGGATCCACAGCCGCAACCGCATCGTCAAATTTACCGGCCTCGCCTATCAGGTATCCTGCAAACGCCGTCACGTTATCCTGTGCCGCGTCAAAGGCCATTTTGTTTGCCTGAAACCAGTCTCGGTTGTTGTTTTTGCCGAGTTTTTTGAGAAAATCGAGTGTTTCTTTTTGCAGCATAATTTGCGTATATTAGCATAGCTTTGGAGTTTTTATGAGAAAGATATTTGCCGTCGTATTTGTGTCGTTTTTGTTTGGTCTGCTTGCGGGATCGCACGCTCAGAGCAGTAATTTGCGGATCGCATTTAATAC
>JBEBGA010000145.1:0-7245 GCA_040081695.1 Pyrinomonadaceae bacterium | reverse complement strand
GCAGGTCACCGGGTGCGTCCTCGCTGCTCGCGAGCAGGGCTCCGGCGCCTTCGATCGTTTTGCGGGCGAGTGTTGCCGCGACGTCGGGCGGCAGGCCGGGAATTTGATACAGCTCTTTTCCCTGCTCGTGCGCAGGATCCGGAACACTTTTTAACAAACCTTTTGTATAAGGATTTGCCGGCGTCGCAAATAGCTCGCGGGTCGGAGCCTGTTCGAAAACCTTGCCGGCGTACATCACGATGATCTTGTCCGTCATACCAGCGACGACGCCGAGGTCGTGTGTGATGAGGATGACGCTCGTGCCCATCCGGGCCTTTAGGTCTTTTATAAGTTCGAGGATCTGGGCTTGGATCGTAACATCGAGAGCGGTCGTCGGTTCGTCGGCGATGAGCAATTCCGGATCACAACTCAGAGCCATCGCGATCATTACACGCTGACGCATACCGCCGGAGAATTCGTGCGGATAACTGTCGATGCGTTGCTCGGCATCAGAAATGCCGACGAGTTTGAGCATCTTGATCGCGTGTTCGCGAGCCTGTTGTTTGTTGTGGCCGAGATGCAGCACGGTCACTTCGGTCAGTTGCTTTGAGATCTTGAGAAACGGATTGAGCGAGGTCATCGGGTCCTGAAAGATCATCGCGATCCGGCGGCCGCGTATCTTACGCACATCGTCGATCGAGAGTGCCCGCACATCAATACCGTCAAAGATTATCTTGCCATCGACGATCTCGCCCGGAGGCTCTGGGATCAGCCGCATGATCGACAGATTGGACACAGATTTACCGCTGCCCGATTCGCCGACGATGCCGAGCGTCTCGCCTTTTTTCAACTCAAACGAAATGCCGTCAACCGCTTTGACGACGCCGTCCTCGGTGTGAAAATAGGTCTTCAGCCCATCGACCGATAAAATTGTGCCGTTACTGGTCATTTTTTATCCTGACACTGCCGCACTCCCGACGATTCGACAATATCGATCTCTGTTATCAGATTTCGCTTGCCATATTTGTTGTAATAAAAGTTGATACCCGGATATTCAAAGCCGTCCGTCGGTTTGCCGTATGCCTTTTCGGTCTCTTCTTTTGTTGACTGGCCGAGCACGATGCCCTTGCTCGTTTTGCCTTTGTAGGGCGATTTGATCTCGATCAGAAATATTTCCTCTTTCTTATCCGACTGGCAAAAATAGAACGACAGCCCGATCTTGTCATATGTCATTTGATATGAGTACTTTTTGTTTATCTCCCAGCGGTAAACCTTGCCAAACCGTTTGATGACATCCTCGGATGTCGATTTGCCGACCTTAATACCCTCGATACCGGCACCTTCTTTGATGACGTTCAGCTTAGACTTTGCCGGCGTCGGAGCAAGCTTTTGCTTCGACTGTCCGTAACCAACAGCAGCAACGCACATTGTCACCGCCAAAATAAAAACCACGTTTCTCACTATCAACAATTCTCCTAAAATTTTCTCGTTTGCGGATCCAGAGCATCACGCAGGCCGTCGCCTAAAAAGTTTAATGAAAATAGCGTGAGTGCCATTGTCAGTCCCGGAAACAATAACTGCCACGGGAAAATAGCGATGTTCTTAACGCCGTCCGAAGCAAGGCTGCCCCACGACGCATACGGCGGCTGCACGCCAAGCCCAAGATACGACAAAAACGCCTCGGTCAGCATCACGCTTGGCACGGTCAGCGTCGCATAGACGATGACTGGGCCGAGGGCATTTGGCACAAGATGGCGAAAGATGATGCCAAATGTCGAGACCCCAGTCGCCTTGGCCGCAAGCACAAATTCCTGATTCTTGAGCGACAATATCTGCCCGCGAACAACTCGCGCCATCGTCAGCCATGAGACGAGCCCCAACGCAAAGAACAGCAGGAATATCTGGCTCAACCCTTGATTCCCAGCTCCGCCCAGCGTTGTCGATAGCCACTGTATCCAATCCGGCGTACTGGGGCCGCCAAAAACCGAAAGCAGCACAATGACGATAAGGATGTATGGTATCGAGTAAAGAATATCGACTATACGCATCATCAGATTATCGATCCGGCCGCCGAGATATCCGGCGGTCGCTCCGTATGAGACGCCGATTATTAGCGAAACGGTTGTCGAGATGACACCGACCATTAGGCTAATGCGTCCGCCCTGCAGCACTCGTGCAAAAATATCGCGGCCGGCATCGTCAGTTCCCATCAGATGCCTGAACGACGGCGGCATTGCCTTGACCAGATCGCGGTCGGTCGGAATAAAGTCGTAGGTGTAACCGGTCGTCCATTTAATGATCGCCGGGCCGATGATAACGGCGACGATCATAAACGCGATGACACCGAGGCCAAACATCGCGAGTTTATTGCGACGTAGCCGACGCCATGCGTCACGCCACAGCGAAGCTCCTTTTACGATCTCGATATTCTCAGCCATACAACTATTCGTAACGAATTCGCGGATCTAAAAACCCGTAAGCGATATCAACGATCAGGTTAAAGATCATGATCAGGATCGATAAAAATGCGACGACGCCAAGGATCAACGGCTCGTCGCGGTTCAATACAGCCTGGATAAAAATGTTGCCGAGGCCCGGTATAGCAAAGACCTTTTCGACAACGACCGTTCCGGCAAGCAGAGCCGCAAGAGCCGGGCCGGTGAACGAAAGTACGGGAATCAAACCGCCGCGGATCGCGTGACGGAGCAGGACGGTCTTTTCATCGAGGCCTTTTGCACGGGCTGTGCGGATATAATCCGAACGCATTACCTCAAGCATGCCGGCACGCGTCAGACGGGCGATGTAAGCTGCATAGATCGCCGACAATGTGATCACCGGCAGAATGATGCCGGAAACACCGCCCCAACGACCGGGCGGCAGCAAGTAGAGCCAGAATGAAAAGACAAGCACGAGAATCGGCCCCAAGACGAAATTTGGCACCGATAGGCCGAGCATCGCCAGCGACATCGACCCGTAGTCGAAGCCGGAATTTTGTTTTAGTGCGGCAATCGTCCCGGCCGTCAGGCCGATCGCTAGTGCCAGTAAATACCCGAGCAGCCCGATGACCGCCGAATAAGGCAAATGCCGCCGGATGATCTCGTTGACCGATTGCCCCTGATATTTGAGCGAATCGCCAAAATCCCCTCGGACGATGTTTGACATCATCATCCCGTATTGCGTGTACCACGGCTTATCTAGGCCATATTTTTTGCGGATGTTGGCTTCGACTGCGGGCGGCAGCTTCTTTTCGGCCGAATAAAAATTACCCGGAGCGATCCGCACGAGAGCCCACGTCAAAGTCACGACGAGCAGGGCCATCGGAATAATTATCAGCAATCGGCGGATGATGAAGCTAAGCATCTTATTTCGCTGTCTTTTGCGTCGCGGTCAGCTCCTGTAACTGTTTATCGACCTGAGGGTCGCTCTCGGTCATCACGTTCTCAACGTCTTTGTCCCATTTCGCCGGATCTTGCTCGATATAGACAAATTTCCACGGCAACAGCGTTCCCGGATTTGGATACATACCTTTTACGTAGGGCTTTTTCATCCAGTTAGTCGCATTGATCGTCAGCGGGATCGACGGCTGCTGTTCCATCAGGTAAAACTCTGCCCGTGCGAGCATCTCGTAACGCTTTGCCGGGTCGAGCTCGGCGTTGGCGTCATCGAGCATTTTGTTGTATTTCGGGTCGTTAAATCCCGCATCGCCGTTATTCGGATAACCGTAATGCAATCCCACAAACGTGTACGGATCCATGTAATCACCAGACCAGAGGCTCTGAGCCAACCCGTCATACTGCACCTCGTGGCGGTCTTTCAAAAAGGTTTTGAATTCCTGACTCTTGAGCGGCACCGTGATCCCAAGATTTTGCCGCCACTGCGCCTGCACAAATTCGGCGATCGAACGGTTGCTCTCATTGGTGTTGAACATCAGCGAGACTTTGTCAGTAGGAAACGTAGGGCACGCCCAACCGTCGCCGCTTTTCTGCACGGGAAAGCCTGCTTCGGTGAGCGTCTTTCGAGCCCGCTCGGCGTCAAATTTTCCGTATTTCGCCCAGACGTCCGGGGCAATATTACGTTCCTTACGGATCTCTTCGCTGACCTTTGCTCTGGCCTTGTCATAATCCGGAAAAATGCCCGTCGGCGTCAGATCGTAGAGAGGTTTGGTGATCTTGCGAAAATTTGAAAGAGCGTCATTATCGACAGCCATCGCAAATGCTTTACGAACCTTGGGGTCGTTGAACGGCGGCCGCGTCACATTCATGCTGTAATAGGCAGTCGAATTTTCCGGGAAATTCATGTACTCGTCCTTGAATGCCCGAACCTGCTCGATCCACGATGTCAGCACTGTGTGATTCAAAAACGCGTCGATCGAACCGCCCTTGTAAAGGTTAAGAATAGTGGCGTTGTCCTCGACTGGGTAAAACGCGATGCCGTCGAGGTGGACATTTGCGGCGTCCCAATAGTTTGGATCTTTTTCGAGGATCAGCGCGTCGTAGGGACGTATTTCCTTGATGCGAAACGCACCGCACGTAACGATATGTTCTTTCCGGGTCCACTCTTTGCCCCATTTGTCGATCGCCTGTTTTGGCACGAGACGGAAAAATTGGTGGGCGAGCAGCCCGATAAAGAATGGTGCCGGTTGCCGCAACGTCACGCGCAAAGTGTAGTTATCGATCGCCTCAACGCCAAGATCCTCGGCTTTAACAGGCACAAACTCCGCCCCCGCGACAGCCGCTTTTAATTTAGGATCGGCATCGATCTGCTTAGCACGTTTCTTTTCATCGCCGTCGAGCGTCAGGCGTATGGGCGATTGCACGAACTTATGAAAATCCGTGTCGGGGCCGATACCGGTCGAGGGCTTTTGCTCCTCGTTGCTGAAATCTTTTGCGAGCAAGAAAGTATCGCCTTTCTTTACAAATACCTGGCCGCCGTTAAAAGCCTCGGCATATTTGATGAAAAAGCCCAGCTCTGTCGATGAAGAAAGAGTGTCGGCAGCAAAGCCGCGTCTAAAGCTGTAAACAAAATCGTTAGCGGTGATCGGCGTGCCGTCGCTCCATTTGGCGTTGTCGCGAAGGTGAAAGACAAACTCGTCGACATTCGAGCTGATCTCCCAGCTTTTTGCGATCGCCGGGATCGGCTGCATATCTTTCGGGCCGTATTCGACCAAGCCCTCATAGATCGCCATGTAAATGCGGGCCTCAGGTTGGCCTGATGAGATATGCGGATCGAGTGTCTCGGGCTCGGATCCGGAAACATAGCGCAGAATGTTGTCTTTCGGGGCGACGGTTTTGCCGAAATAACGGCTGTTGGCCGAACTCGTGCATCCATTAACGAGCAACCCGATGCAAAACATCAGGATGAGGATTTGAGATAGTCTGCGAGGGTCCTTCATTGATAAGGCTGCTACCTTTTCGTTAATTTACACTAAATATAGGTTCAGGGGAAAACCATCAAAGAGTTAGTTCTGGTTACGGCCCTACTGGTTTGGTTGCCAATTGCTGTCGATGCTCACGTCTTTTAATAAAGCCGCGTCGAGGCCGTTCATTTCAAATCCTTTGACAAAGGGTTTGACCAACGAATACGACATCGGAAAATACAGCGGTATAGCGTTAAGCTCATAGATCGCGTCGCCCTCGGTCAGCATGACTATCGCTGGCGGTGTGGCATTTGGAGCGTCGCTGTCAGCCGGTTCGAAAGGCCCGCCTTTCTTATCTTTATCAAGTGGCAGTCCAAACAGCTCAGTGTCAGATTCGCCGGGTTTGGCCTCGGTCTCTGTACTCTTAACAGTTTTTACCGCCGTTCCAAAAACCGCCGTCAAGCTAACCATTTCATCGGCAGTCGGCAAAACCACGCCGCGCCGGATCAGGTCATAATCACCGTTCGCTTTGACGGCCTCGATCTCTGACGCTTCTTTTACGATGACGAGCGTCTCAAGGTTTAGGTTTGTTTTCCACATGCGGGCGACGGATCTGGCGATGCGCTGTTGGGTGTCGTTGCGGTTTACGACGAGGCGAATCTGCGGAAAATTTTCGCCGTTCGGATACCCGGCCTTTTCAAGCAAGCCTTTCGCCTTTTCAATGTCCAAGACTAGCCGCGAAACTTTCTTATCGCCCAACGGCAAAAATCCGGCGGCAGGCTGCGTCGAACCCTCAAGCTCGCCGTCCGTCAAACGGTCGCGGTCGATCGCGGTCGCAAGAGCTTCGCGCACGCGGCGGTCGTTGAACGGAGCGTTTTTTGTATTGACCTCGTAAAAATTTACCGCGCTGTGCGTTGTCCGGCGAAAATCGTCGAAAGGCGCAAGCAGCTTTAAGGCGAGAGGCTCAAAATCGGCGTTTGTGACGGCGTGTATCTCACCCTTTTTATAGGCGTCAAGAGCGGCCTCAGCAGTGTCTTTTTGGACAAACTGCACCTGCTCAAGTTTGACCGCATCTTTATCCCAGTATTTATCCGAACGCGTTAGCGTCACGCCATCCTTGGCAACCTCGGCAACAGAAAATGCTCCGTTTGTGACGAGCTTTGGATCAAGCGGCTCGGCCTCAAGATTCCCTCCATCGCCATAGATGGGACGAAAAATAGGGTTTGCGACAAGCTTTGGAAAATCCTTGTCCGGCAGTTCGAGCGTCACTTTGAGAACCACATCGCTTACGGCTTCGACGCCAGTCTTTTTTGGAGTGGCAACGCGGTCTTGACGCGGTGGTACACCTTCGTCAAGGTCGGCAACATTTGGCGGTTCGGCTTGTTCCTGAAGTTTTGTCGGAGCCAACAGATTTTGAACAGGAACCTCGCCCGGCTTTGCCGGAGTATGCTGAAAATCCTCAGTTTCTGCCGGTGCCGCAACCGGCTTTTCGGCCTTGAGCCCGATGATATTTTGTATCAGATCGCGGTGCGCAGTTTTGTTGCCAAGCGTGCCCAAACGCTGCCACGCAGTAACAAAATGTTCTGCGGTCAGGCGTTTGCCGTTTGACCATCGGGCATCTCCGGTGCGGCTGCGGCACGTGCGGGATCAAAACTTTTTGGCATCTTGCCGTTGCTCCAGCGAAACTCCTGTTTCGGCGGCGGCTGAGTGCTCGAGAAAAAAGGCTCGGCAGCTGGCTTTTCGATCTGTGTGCAGGACGTGATAAAAAACACGGCGGCAACAAACGCGACGGTGCGTTTTGTAAGGCGTTGTGTTTTTTTGAGATCCGGCATTCGTTCTTTATGAGGGTTTCTTTAGCTGGCTAACGAGCTGCTCGACCTGTTCGCGTGTATCGTCAAAGCCATTAGAGG
>JBEBGA010000502.1:0-1816 GCA_040081695.1 Pyrinomonadaceae bacterium | reverse complement strand
CTAATGAATACCGCAGAAATGGCTTTTTCTGCTTCGTGCGGGATTCCGGTGGATGGAAGCTCGTCGTCCTCCGCAAGTGTCTCATCGGCAAGTACTTCGAAGTACCGGTCATCGATTGCGTTACCTACATTCAAAAGAGAAGCCAGCCTATTTTTCCCTTTTCTCACTTTGGGCCATGGCGTGTCCAGCAAATGATTACTCAAACCATAAATCCCTTTGCTCAGTTCAATGATGCCCTCACCGCGATTTGAACAATAGAATAGTTGTTCACATCGACTCGATATCTCGCCAACGATCAGGTTAAAGCCTGAGTAGCCTCTCCCGGACCGCATTACTTTTTCGAGATATTCGCCTGGGTTCTCGCTTGATTGAAGATAATCAGCGACCAATTGTCCACGCGAAATAATTCCCGTGGGAGCGCTTGGATCACGGTAATTCGTGACCGCAGCGATCCGTCCTCTTTTGTTTACGCCCAACCATGTTCCGCCGCCGACCAGATCGCGCCCGGCATATATTTCCGGAAAATCATCCCAGAAAGCAGCGGCCAAGGATGGCCGGGCGTAGTATTCGTCGCGATTTGCGAGCAGGATTAACGGGTGGTCTGGATGTTGGCCAAATGCAATGTATATAACGCACATGATTACGAAGCTCAAAGTGAGGTAGCTGGTTTTTTGCCGATCCCGAATCCCAACCGCAAAAGGTCGATCACGGCGGTATGTCTCGCACCCAGCATAGAGTTTTCTGCTCCGATCTCAAACGCAAGCCGCCATTGACGAAACAAAATCCGGTATGCGTCCATTAAGGAATAACGAGGATCGTAGATATTGGTCGATTCACTGGTCACGCCATTAAGTTCGATGATCTTCATATTATGGCCCAACTGTAGATCGGCATGCGTCCGTACACGGATGTCAAAACGTCCGAAATAGAAACCCTTGAAGCTGCGGCATATCTCATCGATCTTCGATTCGAGAGCAGCCGTCTTAAGCCATCCTCCATCAAGAAATACAGCACCACGCGAATGAGTGCCGATGTCTATCAATCGAACCACCTCGCCGACAGTGGGAACTTGATCGATCCGGTCCTTATTATGCTCGATATACTTCTTGGCTAACGCGACGGCTCGCGAATCTCCCAGAATCAGTTCTTCGGTCGTTGAAACGCCGTTGCCAAATACCGTTGGAAATCGCTTTTCGGTGATTGAAAAGATCTGCCCACGCGGCTCGTGAGGACGTCGATAGTAGAAAATACTTACTTCTTCGCCTCTGGCGAACTCTTGGACGATCAAGTCACATTCGGTCGACGAGATAGTATTGGTCAATTCGTCAAGCGATTGTACAATGTGGACGCCCTTGCCTCGTTCGCCGACATCGGGTTTGACGACTAGCGGAAACATAAGTTTCTTTTCGTCCATGAACTGCCATGCAGCATTGAGACGTTCTGCAAGGGATGTCTCGCGTCTAATCAAGGCGTAAGCCAGGAGATTGTCGTTAATGCGGCCAGATTTCTTTAGAGCGTCATAGATGTCGTTCTTCGATTCGCCTTTAAAGCCCCCTGCCGGAAACGAAGGATTTGCCGCAGCAAATGCGGTAAGGCTGCGAAACTTAAGGGCGAGCAATAAAACGTAAACCACAACCGGTAAGTAAAAGATGTGGATCGGCCAGAATTCCCAACTTATGATCCGTTTGAGTCTGCCAACGAAATGGCGCCGATATTTCCATGAGGTGAACTTAAATCCAAACCTAACGACGATCAGCAAGAAAACAATGCCAAGCAAAGCGTTCTGGGAGAAAATAGTGGTTTGGGCAAATGCTAC
>JBEBGA010000144.1:0-7265 GCA_040081695.1 Pyrinomonadaceae bacterium | reverse complement strand
AAATGGGGTGAATTTCGTACCCAGATGATCGGCGAATTCAATGTTCGCAATTGTCTCGCGGTGATCATTGCTGCTGACGCTTGGGGTATTTCGCAGGAAAAGATCCAAGAGGCTTTTGATACGTTCAAGTCGGTCAAACGCAGGATGGAGATACGGGGCGTCGAGCGGGGCGTGACCGTCATCGACGATTTTGCTCATCATCCGACGGCAGTTGACGAGACGCTCAAGGCCCTGCGGCAGCGTTATACGGACAACCGCCTGATCGCCGTATTTGAACCGCGTTCGCGTTCGTCGAGGCTTTCGATCTTTGAAGAACAATACAAGAAAGCCTTTGAGCACGCCGATCAGGTGATCATCGCAGGCGTATTTAATCCCGAAGACGCAAAGAAATACGGCGACACGCTGCTCGACGTCGAAAAACTCGTTACTGATATCGCTGCGACGGGAAAGATCGCTGCAACATTCGCTGATGCAGATGAGATCGTCACGCACCTCGGCCCTGAGATGCGTGACGGCGATGTTGTCGCAGTAATGTCGAACGGCGGTTTTGGCGGTATCCACGATAAGCTCTTAGATAGTCTGAAAGATTAGCCACAGAGAACACAGAGGCCACTGAGTTGAGGAAATAAAACTCATCTTTCTCTGTGAACTCTGTGGCTGATCCCACTTGCCTAAATACTCAAAAACATTCATAATGCTGAGTGTTTTTGCTCTCGATGATATCTCGGTTGATATATCCGTGCAGTAGATGTGACGCTTTTCGGTGCGGCCCAAGAGAGTTGGTTCTTTGGTTTTGTGAAGCAGTTTGTTGTGTAGGGTGCGTTGCCGCGTGGACGGGAATTCGGTTCGAGCTTTCGGTTTGCCTGCCTTTTTTTGCTTCCAAACAGATTTAGGGAAAACAGGATAATGGGAAATAAATTATATGTAGGCAATCTGTCGTTTCGTGTTTCGAGCGAAGATCTGCAGGAGTATTTTTCGGCAGCCGGTGAGGTTCGTTCGGCTAACGTTTTGATGGATCGCGAAACCGGACGTTCGCGGGGGTTTGGGTTTGTCGAAATGGGTTCAGACGACGAAGCTGCTGCTGCGATCACGCAATTCAACGGCCAGGAATATGACGGCCGCAATATGGTCGTCAACGAAGCACGTCCCCGCGAAGACCGTCCAAGAGGCGGCGGCTATGGCGGCGGTGGCGGCTGGTAAAGCCAGACGTGAGACTAGAGACGTGAGACTAGAGCAAAAAGAGCCTTGTCTCGCGTCTTATTGATCGATCTTTCCGTTAAAGTTTGCTAGTTGGACGACGATCTCGTCGATAAGTGCGGTTCGCTGCGCCGGTATTGGTACGCCGTTAACAACGAATGAAACGACGAGTTGCTCGCCTCCGGCGGTTGTCAGATATCCCGACAAAGCCGAAACCTGGTCGATCGTACCGGTTTTGCCGCGCATATTTCCCTCAGCGGCGGTCCCCTTAAATCTATTTCTCAGCGTTCCGTCCACACCGCCAATGGTCAGGCTGTCGCGCCAGGCTTGCGCGTATTTACTCTGCTTTGCCATATAGGTGTAGAGCGTGACGACCGCCGACGGTGTGATCAGGTTGTGTCGGGACAGGCCGCTGCCGTCGTATTGGACGATGCCGTCGTCGGCAATGCCGATCTGTTTCATAAACCCTTTCACAACACCCAGCCCAAGCTGGGCACTATTTCCGCTACCGCCATTTTTGCGTCCGATCTGCTCACCGAGCGTCCATAGGAGCGTTTCGGTGTACATATTTTGGCTCGGTTTCATCGTTTTGGCTGCAATTAGCGACAGCGGCGGCGATTCGACGCTGCCGAGATTGATCGTAAGCGGTACAGCACAAGTCGGACATGGCGTTGGATCAGGCATGTTGACGACGCGGGCCGCGCCGGTAACGACGATGCCCTTCGCAATAAGCCGCTGTTTTAAAAGGTCAACAAACAGATCGGCGACGTGTGTAAATGCAACGGATAGCACCTTTGTTTTTGCTCCGGCGGGAAAAGTGCCCGACACCTCGATGACGTTTTGATTGATCAGTTTTACGATCCTGACGGTGTCACTGCCGCCGGTGGTGCATTTGTTGATAAAGCGGACAAGTTGTGTGCCCGGTGTGACCGAAACCAGACATGACTGTCCGCTCGATGTCGGGGCAACACTTATATCCACAACGTTATCGTTTAACGGCAGAGCCGAGATGTCGGTGCCATAATATGTGTGCAGATCGTCCCATTCCCAACCCTCAGGGATGGCGAATCCGCGAAAATAGCTCTCGTCGCCGATCACGTTACCCTCTATCTTTTTCACGCCCGTGGCCGCGATCTTATCGACGATCATGTCGATCGCACGATAATGGCTACTGACGCCGGGGAATGCCGGATCGAACGATGTCGATTGGGAAATATCGCCCCGGCCTGTTATTCGCAGGTCGCCTTTAATGACGCCGTCGGCATCGGGGACGTTTGACGAGGTGATGGACGTGATGAATTTGAAATCCGGCCCCAACCGCTCCAACGCCGTCGCCACCGTAAAATTTTTCATATTCGACGCCGGCATGTAGTATTTTTCGGAGTCGTTTTCAAATACCACCTTACCGCTGTTGAGCGACACTATCTTAATTCCGACTCGGCCACGTCTGACCTCGGACGAAAAGAGCCGCTGGCGTATCTTTGCCTGTAGGTCTTCGAGAGTTTGCACGGGACGCGGCATCGGAGTCGTCGCTGGCGTTGGCGATGCCACCGGCGTGGGTGTCGGTGTAGGAAACGCAAAGATTGACGAATTGGCCGATGTCCACTCTGCAAAACCAAGCGAAACAAATGCCAATAGTAAGGTGGAAACAAAGATTGTAACGCGCCGGATATTTTTCATCCTGAAGATTTTAATTCATTACATGGGGTTAGACAAAAAAACAACGGCAGCCTGAGCTACCGTTGTCCAAAATTACATACTGACAAGTTGTTGATCAGTTTGCTACAAAGTCAGCGTTCGTTACATTATCGCTGATCTGCATCGTATTTGCCGTAAATGTGTAGCGCCGTGCTGAAACACGGATGGTGTACATAGCTCCGGGCGGAATGTTGTTGATCACATAGTTGCCGTTGCGGCTGGTGATACCCGTTCCAATGACGCTGCCGCCAGCCGTTTCGATCGTTACGGTGGCGTTTGTGACACCCCGTCCGCCCGCGGCGGTGACGCGTCCCGAAACAGCAACATTAGCAGTACTCGGCCCCTGTATCTGTACCACGATAGGCGAGCCGGTCTTAAAGAACCCGATGGTCGCATTTGCCGTGGTCGGCGGACGGTTCGAGTCAAAACGGAAATTGTATAGCGTGCCCCAGCGAATCGCGTTAGCATTTTGGTTTTCAGCAAACGTTTGTGAGTTCCAGGTCATCGCTCCACCTGCCTGCGACTGCGCCCAAGCAGTGCTGCTAAAACCCGCACTACCAACCGTGCCGTCATTTGCCCAGCCGGGATGTTGAGGCGGTGCGTGAAACCCGATATTGCTAATAGTTGCACCAGCCCCGGTTGCAACGCTGAACAACTGGATCGCCCGATCGAGATTTTGGTTATAGACGGCATATTCGTAATGCCAGACGCCTGGGGATGTGTTCGTGACCTTATAACCGATATATGCAACGCCGTCAGTACCAGCTGCAGGTTTTAATTCGACAATAGTTGCCCCTGTCCAGGCATTAAGCGCAAACTTTTGCCGTACAGTGTTGCCAACGACCGAGAATGAAAATGGGCTTGCCGAGTTGGAAACATTGTACTGTCGATAAGAGACATTGTTGTACATGTTGCACTGGCCAGGATTGCTCTGGCACCACGCATATTCATGAGGGGTGACATATTGGCCCTCAGCAAAATATGTTGCACCCGGATTTTGAGCAGGGATAAGGTCGGCGACCTCGGTCAGGAGACGATGAGACGGCCCAACGTGACTATGACCCGTGTGCGAATTGGCCGACGACGTGTAAGAACCGCTGAATGGGTTGACCCACGCGCGCGAACCAAGACTACTTTGGCTAGAATTATTGCTTACAGAATATGGGTCCGAGCACCCAGTGCCTAGAGCCGTCCCGTTTGGATTGGCGACACAGCCTAGGCTGCACGTATTATTTTGCAGGGCTGTAAAAGCGTGTTTCAGGCTCGATTGGCCAACCTGTTCAAACCGTTCATTATTTGAAGCTCCGCCGCTCATACGGTAGAGATTCATCGGTATAACGGGATGATCGACTTGGGGCATCGCAAACCAGTTCAGCGGCACAACGCCAAAGTTGCATGAGTCAGTGGCGAAAGCGAGTCCAACCTGAGTACCAACCTGAGAGCCCACCTGACTCAAATTATAAACGTCTCCGACAACTACATCCGGTCCGGGGGTTGTGCCGGCATCAGGATCGTTTGACGGCGGCAGCACCTCTGACTTAACGTCGCCGTTGACTATCTGCGTGATCTCGATCGCGCGCATTGTCGCGTTCATCGAAATATCACCAACGTAAGCACCGGTATCCGACGGACGCCCCATCGCAGCAGCAAACTCTTTCGACACGATCAAACGACCGCCTACGATGCCGAACGAATTGTTTTCAGGCGTGAAAGCGGTCTCAAGTCCCTCAATGTTAAAAAAAGTAAACCCAGTTTTGCCGTCACGTATCGTCATCTCATAGTCACTACCAAAAGGCATATACTCGACGACGAGATTTTGATACGAGGCATTTAGTTTTGATGGCAGATCTGCGGAGTTGTGCGGGATGATATCCATCGAACTCGGCATCGGGCCGCGAAGCTCATTGTTGTAAACGAGGATCTTGAAAAATGCACCTTCGGTGGCTGCAAACCTTAGTTCGCTCACACGCGAGCCTTTTGCCCCGGCACCGCGATTGAGCCGGTCGATATTGACCTTCATCGAAACGCTGCCGTTAGCAACGATCATTTTTTGGAGCGTGCCGGTACTGCCATCCGCAGCCTGTTTATCGGTTGCAGTCACTACATCGGTCGAACCGCCGTTAAAGAAAAATGTGAGCGGCAGTATGACGCTAAGAGCTATTTTCAACATAAATGTATATCCCGGTGGAGAAGAACCCCTTAAAATAATGAACCAAAATTTGTAGATCCGCTACGCAAAACGTAGGCTAACATTTTACACTGATTTCGGTATTTTTTTCCAGTCCAAATTTGCTATGCCAATATGGCACAGTCCTGACGGCCAAAGAGCAATTCTATGAAGAGCGGTTGTGAATCCAAAAAGGCGAAAACAATGCGGTCGGTCAGCTTGCCTGTGCTTGCGGGTGGCGGGTCTGAGCCGAACGAGATCCGTGCATCCAGGACGAGCCGCTGGCGGGCCGTTGCTCTAATTTCGCTCAATCTTCTGATGATCGCCCACGTCATTCAGTGGCGGATAACCGGCTCGACCATCTCGCCGATCGAACCGAGTGAGACGATGTACACGCTGCAAAACGGGGCGGTCAACGCGGGTGTTATTTTCTTTTCGTTGGCGATACTCGCAACCTTGATATTTGGGCGATTTGTTTGCGGTTGGGGATGCCATATCGTGTCCTTGCAGGATTTTTGCGGATGGCTGATGAAAAAGATCGGTATTACGCCACGCCCGTTTCGTTCGCGGTTGTTAGTCTACGTCCCGCTGATCGTCGCGCTGTATATGTTTGTCTGGCCGACGGTAGCTAGATATTTCTTAAAACCGCCCGCGGAGCCGCTTTTTCCGCAATTTACAAATCACATTGTCACTACAGAATTTTGGGCGACATTTCCGACTGTTGCGGTCGCGATACCGTTTCTCTTTATTTGCGGTTTTATGACCGTATATTTTTTAGGAGCCAAAGGGTTTTGTACCTACGGTTGTCCGTATGGTGGATTTTTTGGCGTCGCCGACAAGATAGCTCCCGGCAAGATACGCGTCACCGATGCTTGCAACGAATGCGGTCATTGCACCGCCGTTTGCACCTCGAATGTGATCGTTCACAGCGAGGTGAAACAATACGGAATGGTCGTCGATCCTGGCTGTATGAAGTGTATGGATTGCGTCAGTGTATGTCCTAACGACGCTCTGTATTTTGGTTTTGGTAAGCCGTCGGTTCTTGCCAGTACATCCAGCGACGGAGTTGCTAAAGTTAAGAGAAACTACTCGCTCACCTGGCCCGAAGAGATCGGAGCCGCCGCAGTTTTTGCCGCCAGTTATTTTGCAGTGTGGAACGTGTATCAACTCGTCCCGATGCTGATGTCGCTGGGCATCGCGATGGTCACGACATTTATCGCGGTCAGAACGTATAAGTTGTTCCGCTCTAAAGACCTATCGTTTCACCGGTACAATCTCAAAGCGGCGGGTAAGATCCAGAAGGCAGGATTGGGATTCTTGGCATTTGCATTTTTATGGCTGGGTTTGAACGCCCACAGTGGGTTTATCAACTATCATGAGAGGCGAGGGGCGACAGCCTTTGAGCTGATCAAGATCCCCGACGAACTTGCTCTCGCACAACCCGACCCCAAGCAGTGGCTCGACCAGAGCGACCGCAGTAATATCGCCAGTGGCCGCGAGCACCTGACGACCGCGATTAATGCCGGGCTTTTTGTCAACGACACGATCGTGCCGAGGCTTGCTTGGTTTGAGTATCTTTTGGGTAACGCGAGCCGCGCTGTCGAGCTGCTCGAAAAAGCCGCCGCGTATCAAAGCGGCCAAGGGAAAGCCCTGTCGCTTTATTACAAAGGGGCGATCCTGAACCGGCTCGGGCGTTATGACGAGGCTATTGTCAGTCTCGATAAAGCTGTGGCCGAACGTCCGGATCTCGCGACCGCGCTTGAAGAAAAAGGTGTTTCGTTGTGGCAATTGGGCCGTCGAGACGAGGCTGTTACGGCTTGGAATAATGCAGTCAAAGCAAATCCCCGTCTGCCGATCGCAAACAGCATGCTTGCCGGTGCGGCTGCATTGATGAAAACGACCGACCCGGCACCGTACGAAAAACAGGCCGATCAGGTGACCCCGAACGACCCGTATTTTCACTATCTGCTTGGCCTGCGGCTAGAAAGCGTCGGCATGTATGAGCTCGCCGAAAAGCATTTCTCGCGTGCAGCCCAGCTTGACCCAAAATTTCGGTCGCGCCGCGAGATCGAGATGATGTCACGACCGAGAAAATAACCCGGTTCTATTTACACTTAGAATAGCCGCAATCGCGGCATGATTCGCAGCCTGAGGCAAATTCGAGCTGGCCTCGACACTCGGGGCATTCGCCAATCATGCTCGA
>JBEBGA010000501.1:0-1820 GCA_040081695.1 Pyrinomonadaceae bacterium | reverse complement strand
ACCATGTTCTTAATATCGCCCTGCGAAGCATGGCCCGAAACGTGAACGAGGCGGCGCTTTTCCTCAATAATGTTGGCACCGCGTTTGTAAAGATGGCCGATCAGACGGCTGATGTTTTTTTCGTTGCCGGGGATGATACGGGCTGAGAGGATGACCGTGTCTCCGGGCTCGATCTCCATTCCTTTGTAGGTCGAAGTCGCCAAATTCCACAACGCCGCACGCATCTCGCCCTGCGAGCCGGTGACGAGATAACAGACCTCGTCATCGTCAAGAGCCCGCGAACCGCCCAGATCGACAAGCGTGCCGTGCGGGATCTTTAGCAAGCCCTGCTCTTCGGCGATCTCGACATTTTTCTGCATCGAGCGTCCGCAAACGCAAACGCGGCGGCCAAATTGATGGGCGATATCAAAAACGATCTGCAATCGATGCAGCGACGAAGAGAACGTGGAGACAAACATTCGGCCTTCGGTCTGCTCGAAAATTTCTTCGAACGCAGGTATGACCGCCATTTCCGACGGCGTTCTTCCCGGAACCGTAGCGTTTGTCGAATCGCACAGCAAAGCCAGCACGCCTTCGTCGCCGATGCGGCCGAGCGTTTTTAGATCGTAAGGTTTGCCTATGACGGGCGTGTCATCGATCTTGTAATCGCCGGTGTGGATGATCGTGCCGACCGGTGTGTGGATCGCAAGCGAAAAACATTCGACCAGCGAATGCGACGCGTGGATAAACTCGATCTTAAAACTACCGATCGTGATGATATCGTTGGCCTCGACACGGTGGAGTAGCACGTCGTCGAGCATGTTAAATTCACCAAGACGTTTTTCTGTCAGTGCGAGCGTAAAACGCGACGAATAGACCGGCAGATTAAACTTTTTGAGGATGTAAGCGAGAGCGCCGATGTGGTCTTCGTGGCCGTGGGTCAGGATGATCGCGGTCAGATCGTCGCGGTATTCCTCAAGAAAGTCAAAATTTGGGATCGAAATATCAACACCATACGGCGTTTCCTCTGGAAAGCCCATCCCGGCGTCGATAATTATCATCTCGTCGGCGTAACGGATGCCCATACAGTTCATCCCAAATTCGCCGATCCCGCCAAGCGGTATTATTTCAACTTTGCTCAATATTTACCTCACTTCGAATTGTGCAGTATAGCATAGGTAGGATTTGGGTTTTAGGTATTTGGTTTTAGCCAAGACCTAAAACCTAAAACCTAAAACCTAAAACCTAAAACCAAAGGATCGACATTTTTTGAAACCGTTCGGCTAGCCCGCGCGTCTTTTACCTGACAGCAAGATTTGAGGTCAAAAGTATGAACAAGCAGTTTTCAGACGAGCAACTAGATCAGATGATGCGAACGATGATGTCGGACGCCTCGCTCGACGATGCAGCGGTCAATGAGATCGCCGATTCGCCGACGATGTGGTGGTCCGTGCAGCGTCAGATCGCCGAGCAAAAAGCAAAGGCAGTTTCACCATGGCCTCCGGTAAATATCATTCGCCGGTTGCTGATGATCGGCGTTCCGGCGACAGTCGCAGCGGCGGTACTTATCTCGTTGTTTGTGCTTCGTTCTGGCGATTTGCCAAATGGATCCGATGTTGCAGTTGTTCCGACCAATGTGGAGACACCAACACCTCAGACCACTATTCAAAGCGAGGATGTTCCGCAGACGGTTGATGCGGAAGTAAAGGAATCACAACCAAAGAGATTTGAGGCTGTCGCAGCAAGTCTTAAGACTTCACCAAAACAGATAAAGAAACAGATTGTTTCTACTCAGGTCGCCACGAAAGAAAAGACCGAGATCAAAACAGAATTCATAGCAC
>JBEBGA010000500.1:0-1820 GCA_040081695.1 Pyrinomonadaceae bacterium | reverse complement strand
GAGGAGGCCAGCAAGGTGCTCCAACGGGACGCCCGACTGGACGCGGTTCATTGGATGATCCGGATATCGTTCAGGGACGCAAGCCCGATTCGCTCTTGCCGCCGATCACGCCCGATCCGGGTGCAGCGGCCCAGCTGCCGCCTGTCGAATCACGTCCGCGCGTGATCTTGCGGTTTGCGCCGGAAAAAGAGCTGCTCGTCAGCGGAATGCTCGCGGGCGGAGCTGAGCTTGCGGGTAAAGCAGCTGTTGTTGACGTGCCTGTCGGACGCGGCCATGTCGTGATGTTTGCCAATAACCCGATGTGGCGGCACGAGACGCACGGCAGTTTTTCAATGCTCTTTAACGCGATCCTCAATTTTGACAACTTAGGCGTCGGCAGAACTGCTGCTCCGGCTGCAACGACACCTGCGGGTGACGAGGAGTACGAACAGTAAACAAAAGTGCGGCAATTAGCGTAATAGACAGTTACGCTAATTGCACCTACGAGGCAGGAGTACCTTATGAAAGTATTAGTCGGCATCGCCTTTTTGTTCATCGTTATCGTCATCGGCAATGTAGTTATTGTCGCCCAAACAGATATGAAAGCACCCGTTGCAAAAAAAGTTCCCAGAGTTTTGAAGATCCACGGTTACGAGATCACAGACAATTATTTTTGGCTGCGTGACCGCAACGACAAAAAAGACCCCGAGGTCATCAAATATCTTGAGGACAACAATAAGTACACCGAGTCCTTTATGGGCCAGCATGCCGGTTTTGCCGACAACCTTTACAAGGAAATGCTGGGCCGGATAAAGCAGACCGACACGAGTGTGCCTTATCGCAAGGGCGAGTATTGGTATTTCACCAAGACCGAAGAAGGGAAACAGTATCCGACATTTCTTCGCGGTAAATCAAAGGACGGCAGCGATGCGGTTGTGCTGCTCGACCAAAACGAGATGGCAAAGGGGTTCAAATACTTTGCGATCGGCGAATTTGATGTAAGCGATGACGGCAATATCCTCGCGTTTTCGACCGACACGACCGGGTATCGGCAATACACGATGCAGTTCAAAAACCTGCGCACCGGACAGGTGTTGCCCGACAAGATCGAGCGGGCTACAAGCCTTGCATGGGCGAGCGATAACAAAACTGCGTTCATCGTGACGGAAGACGCCACGTCAAAACGCTCCGACATACTCTGGCGGCACACGCTAGGCGGCAAGACTGACCAGCTTTTCGAAGAAAAAGACGTACTGTTCAATCTGGGCGTTGGACGTTCGCGTGACGGCAAGATGCTCTTTATGGGCTCCGAGGCAAAGACCAGCCGCGAGTTTCGGTATCTGCCGTCTGACAACCCGTCAGGCGAATGGAAAATGATCGCACCTCGTCGTGAGGGCCACGAATACTCGGCCGATTACGACATGGGCGAATTTTACATCACGACCAATAAAGACGCTGAGAATTTTAAGGTGATGAAAGCCCCGGCGGGCGACCCTTCGGAAAAGAATTGGAACGATTTTATCCCTTACAATGCAGACGTAAAGATCGAGGGCGTTTCATTTTTCAAGGACTACGCCGTCGTTAGCGAAGTCGAAAATGGGATCGAATATCTCCGCGTCATGGATCGTAAAACCAAACGAGCGTCGGTCCGCATTCCTACCGAAGAATCGGTTTACACGATGGGCCTCGGAGCAAATCCGGAATACAACACGGCCTCGATACGCTACGGCTATTCGTCGATGATCACGCCTCAATCGGTGTATGAATTTGACTTTGCCACACGAAAATCGACGCTGCTTAAACAGCAAGAGATCCCAAGCGGCTACGACAAGACAAAATAC
>JBEBGA010000499.1:0-1824 GCA_040081695.1 Pyrinomonadaceae bacterium | reverse complement strand
AAAGTAAACCCGCAGTAAAATAGGTAGTAACAAGAAGTAGTTGTCCGGGTATTAAAAGTTTCTACGATCCTTTTTCGAAGAACACCCGGCGCTATGTTAAAACGAGGTAGTCATGCCGAAACTCAAGACCAAGAGTGGCGCGGCCAAGCGTTTCCGTAAGCAGGGTAGTGGCGGAATTAAACGTGGATCGGCCTTTATGCGTCATATACTTACCAAGAAAAGCACCAAGCGCAAGCGTCAGTTGCGCGGCGGTACTGCGGTGCACGCGTCCGATGTGCGCGCGGTTCGCGCCATGTTGCCGTATTAAAGGAGATCAGCCATGCCAAGAGTAAAACGTGGTGTGATCGCCCGCGCGGCACACAAAAAAGTTCTTGAAAAAGCCAAAGGTTTTCGCGGTCGTCGCGGTAACGTATTCCGGGTTGCCAATGAGGCGGTGATGCGTGCCGGGCAGTATGCCTATCGTGATCGCCGCAACAAAAAACGCGTCTTTCGTTCGCTGTGGATAGCACGTATCAACGCAGCCGTTCGCGAGCACGATCTTAGCTATAGCCAGTTCATGTATGGCCTTAAAAAGGCCGCCATCGAAGTGGATCGCAAAGTGCTGGCCGATATTGCCGTACTCGATAAACCGGCCTTTGCCAGGTTTGTGGAGACCGCGAAAGCAAGCCTCGGCGCGTAAACGATGCAACAGGGAATTTGCGGTAAACGCAACTCCCGGAAAAAAGAGGCTCACAAGCCTCTTTTTTTTGCGATACGATTTGTCGGGCCCGATCAAACGCACTGGTAAGTGACGAGAATTCAAATGCAAGACCTTGATGTGATTGTAAAAGACGCGCTTGCCGTGTTTGCCGGCATAAACGATGCTGACGAACTGGAACAAACCAAGGCGCGTTATCTGGGTAAAACCGGCACGTTGACGGAGCAACTGAAGGGGTTGGGTAAGCTCTCGGCAACCGAGCGGCCCGTAATGGGAGCGCGTATCAACGTCGCAAAAGATGTGCTGGAGCAAGCGCTCAACGCGCGGCGTGAATACATTCAAACTGCCAAGCTCGAAGCTAGGCTAAAAGAAGAATCACTGGATGTGACGTTGCCGGGCAGGGGCTCTGGATTCGGTGGCTTGCATCCGGTGTCGCGCACGCTGGAGCGTGTCGAGCAGATTTTTCATTCGATGGGATTTGACGTGGCGGATGGCCCGGAAATCGAAACTGATTTTTATAATTTCACTGCATTGAATCAGCCGGAAAATCATCCGGCACGTTCCATGCACGACACGTTTTATCTGGCGGGTGGCAAGCATCTGCTGCGCACGCACACGTCACCGATACAGGTGCATTACATGGAATCGCACAAACCGCCGATACGTATTGTCGCGCCGGGCCGTGTGTATCGCGTGGATTCCGATGCGACGCATTCGCCTATGTTTCATCAGGTCGAAGGCTTGTGGATTGATGAGCGTGTTTCATTCGCGAACTTGAAAGGCGTGGTCACTGAGTTCTTCCAGCTATTTTTCGAGCGCAGCGATTTGCAGGTGCGTTTCAGGCCATCTTTTTTTCCGTTTACCGAACCTTCGGCTGAAATTGACATGAGCTTTGGCGATGGCTGGCTCGAAATAGGCGGTTGCGGCATGGTGCATCCGAATGTGTTAAAAAACGTGAATATCGACAGCGAGCAATTTCAGGGCATGGCGTTTGGCATGGGACTCGATCGTTTGACCATGCTGCGCTATGGTGTGAACGATCTCAGGCTATTCTTTGAGAACGATCTGCGGTTTTTGCGTCAGTTCAGGTAACACGTCATGAAATTTTCAGAGAACTGGCTGCGTAC
>JBEBGA010000498.1:0-1827 GCA_040081695.1 Pyrinomonadaceae bacterium | reverse complement strand
CGCTTTACCTGTCTGGGCGACCGTTCCGAGAAATCCTTCGCCCATTTTGAGACGCGGCTCGATGAGCTCAAAGCTCAATTGATATCCGCGTATCGCACGCGAGCGGAAAATATAAGGGCTATTATCCTCATCGCTAAATTCGATCAGATAGATGCCCGCCGCATCGTAAGGCAGCAGCGAACCGAGCGTATCCATCACGAGATTGAGCACCTCTTCGAGGTCGAGCGAGCGGCTGATCGTTTTTGTAATATCCAGTAGCATGCGCAGCTTATCGACGGTCGAAAGCCGTTCTGCTTTGCCGCCTGCCGGTATTATTTTCTGGTCCATCTGCTCGCTACTCACTTTGAAAAATTCGCTCTTTATACGCGTCCCACAACCGCGAAACTTTGATCCTATACTCTATCAAAGCCCGGCTGACATTAAAATGTCGTGCTATCTCAGCGGCGGTCTTGCCCGCGTTGACCATCCGCTTGAGTCCAGTATAAGGGACAAGCGCGGCGGCACCGGTCGAATACGCTTCTTCTTCGATCGAATGGTTGTAATCACGGGCGATAACCTTGCCGTCCTTGTTTTTGTTTTCGATCGCCAGACGGCTAGGCTTGTGGCCGAGAAAAACGTGGCAAACCTCTTCCATAAGCGTCGCGTTTTGTCGCGTGCGGCTGTGTGTCGGGTTTAGAATGATCAGCTTTTGCCCATTTGGCAGCGTGACCGAGACGGCCCCGCCCGACCACATTTCCTTACCGTCGCCAAGCAAGTGCTTTTTTGTCTCGTCCGTCAACAGCGGTTCGATCTGATCGAACGGTGCGACGAACAGCTTTGCGACACGCGCTAGCTCGAACGGATCAAGCCGCTCGTCGTCACGCCTGAGCCCCGCAAATTGGCGAAGCCCGAGCGCACGCAATTCGTGATGTCTTCCTTTTTGAGTTGGCGGGAGCTCAGATGGATCCACGGCAATGACTATCTGTCGGTTTTTTCGCCGCCCTTGGTCCTGATCTTTTTGAACTCCGAATCAACATCTTCGCTGGAAAGTGCGACGCGGTAATTCTTTGACTGTACCTGCTTTGTAATTAGCAGGTCGTCTTTTGTTTTGAGCAGGTCGGCACGGTTATAGACCGAGAGTTCGAAATTGTAGCCGTGGGTAATCGCGTCTTTTGGGCAAGCCTCGACACAGAAACCGCAAAAGATGCAGCGACCGTAATCGATATTATAGACCTTGGCGTAACGCTCGTCGCGGCCGACGCGTTCGGCGTACGGACGGGCGTCGTCCTCGGCCTCAATATAGATACAATCTGACGGGCACGCTGCCGCACAAAGATAGCAGGCGACACATTTTTCCTTGCCGGCTTCGTCAACGTGGAGCAGATGCTGGCCGCGATATCGAGGTTGCACGGTGATAGGCTCGTCCGGATACTGCACCGTCCAATTGTGTCGCGGTATCTCGGAAAGCGTACGCTTCATCCCCTTGAGGACGGCGACGGTCGATTGGATTACGTCGGCTACGACTGACATAATTTACTTACCTTATATTACTCAGAACGCCAAAGAATATCTGCAAAATGATCAAAACAATGCCGATCACAAATCCAAGAGCACCGGTGATCATTCCAACGAGTGCGAACGTCCGCCCACCGAAATTTGCCGGATCTTCGTCAGCTTTCTTTTTAGCCATAAAGCCCAAAATAACACCGATCGGGCCCGTGATTACCGAAAAACAGCAGAGCATGCTCAGAATTCCCGAGACCATCGCCCCGATAGCCAATCCCTGGCTCTGTCCGGCCGTGCCTGCCGGCGGCGGTTGAAACGGTGTGTTCGAACCGATCTCCTGAT
>JBEBGA010000143.1:0-7317 GCA_040081695.1 Pyrinomonadaceae bacterium | reverse complement strand
GATAAAGCCCCGCAAAAACCATCGGTTTTACTTCCTGAAATCCGGGCAGGGCTTCGGTCACGGGACGCGCGGCGTCAGTAATGGTGTCACCGATCTGAACGTCGGCAACGGTTTTGATCGACGCTGTCAAAAATCCAACTTCACCGGGCCCGAGCTCTCCGATAGGCGTCGGTCGCGGGCGATTAACGCCAATGGTTTCGACCAAATATTCGCGGCCGCCGTTAAAAAACCTGATCTTTGTACCCTTTTTGAGCGTTCCGTCGATCACGCGAAACAGCACGATCACGCCGCGATAGCTGTCATACCAACTGTCAAAAATAAGAGCTTTGAGCGGAGCGGTGCGGTCTCCCTTTGGAGGCGGCACCTTGGCAACGATGGCTTCGAGCACATCCGCAACGCCTAGGCCGGTTTTTGCCGATGTCATCACTGCTTCACTGGCATCGAGGCCGATGATGTTCTCGATCTGCTCTTTGATACGGTCGGGTTCTGCGGACGGCAGGTCGATCTTGTTGAGGACGGGCACGAGTTCGAGGTCGTTTTCGATCGCGAGATAAGTGTTTGCCAGCGTCTGTGCCTCGACGCCCTGCGACGCGTCAACGACGAGTAAAGCTCCCTCGCACGCGCTCAGTGAACGCGAAACTTCGTAACTAAAATCAACGTGCCCCGGCGTGTCGATCAGATTTAGTACGTAATCTTTTCCGTCTTTTGCCTTGTAATCGAGCCGCACAGCGTGGGCCTTGATCGTGATGCCGCGCTCACGCTCGAGATCCATATCGTCGAGCATCTGTGCCTCCATATCGCGGTCGGCAACCGCGCCAGTCAGCTGCAGCAGCCGGTCGGCAAGCGTCGATTTACCATGATCGATATGGGCAATTATCGAGAAATTTCTTATGAGGTCGAGATCCATACGCACCAAGCAAACAGAAATTGTAACAAATCGAGGGCAACCGCGCATTTTCGTGACAAATGCCAATAATTTTTCATTGCCCGTCCCGCGATATTTTTGTTATAGTTAGGACATAGCAGATGTTTGTTATATTTGACGCATTTATTGTGCGTGGGAGGTTTTATTATGGGACGTGATTACGAAAGAGAAGAAACAAGCGCAGCTACCAAGCTGACATATTTGATCGTTGGCGGTGGAATTGGTGCGATTCTTGCACTGCTTTTTGCCCCGAAATCGGGCGAAGAGCTTCGCGGCGATATCGCTGATGCAACCCGCAAGGGCATCGAAAAGAGCAAAGAAACTGCGGCTCATTTGCAGGAAAAGGCCGGCGAATACTACGAAGTTTCGAAAGAGAAGGCCGGTGAGCTTTATGAAACGGCTACCGAAAAAGCTCACGAGTTGAGCGAAAAGGCAAAGACCGCGGCGGCCGCCACGGCAAATCCTTTTTCAGCCGCTATCGAAGCCGGAAAGGACGCCTACACCGCCGAAAAGCGTAAGAACGAGTCAAAGGCAATTACCGAAGGCCGTCCGACTTATCCGGAAGAAAAGAAATCGTAAATAAACGATGAACACAAACGACCCTCAATTTTGGCAGATGGTATCGTCGATCGTGATCGCGGTGTGTTTCGTCTTTATGGCGATCGCTTTGCTGTGGATCGCGCTGACGGTGCGAAAGGTTGTCGCAACGGTCAAGAATGTCGAGAAAAAGGTCGAGCCTTTGCTTGTCAAGGTTGATGCGATCAGTGCCCAAGGCCGCGAGATCTCAGTGCATTTTAACGAGATCTCCGCAAACCTGGCGACCACGACCAAGTACCTGGCCGAATCGACCGAGCTGATCAAAGACGAGATCGCCGAGCTTCGAGTGCTGGTCGGTGAGACTGCCGTCACCGCCAAAGACAAGGTCGAAATGGTCAGCCGCTCGATCGACCGCACCCACGGCCAGGTCGTCGATACGACCGAGTTTGTCCAGCAAAAGATCGTCGTCCCGGCCCGCGAAATAGCCGCCATCATGGCCGGCGTCAAACGCGGCCTCGAAGTGCTCTTTGCCCCTGCTCCAAAACAGATCGACCGAGCCTACGAGGACGAAGAGATGTTTATCGGCTAAACTACGCGTAAAGTTTATTTTCTAACACGGCGTTGAGATAACACTCAACGCCTTTTTCATTAAAACGCCTGCGAAAACCTAAAGTGGACATGGTCCTGACGCAGTTGGTAGATCGCGTTTGGCGGTACGATCTGCGGTATCAGAAACCGTGGCGGGTTTAGGAGCCGGCCGTAATCGACTCCGAATTCACCGCCAACCGGCGTTTTGATGCGTAATCCGAGGCCGATGGTGTGCGTCCAGAGCGCACGCTGGTTTTGTAGCTCGACGTTGCCAGGCGGATATGTGGCGGGCTTGAATATCTCGCTTGCACGGCGAAAGACGTTGCCGCCGTCGTAAAATGGAACTGCACGCACCGATTTCGTAACGGGAACGCGTGCCTCGAGATTGACGACCGCGATGGCGTTGCCGCCAAACGGCACGGTGAACGGGTTTAGCGTGACGATGTTGCCGTTGCTGTCGCGAAATATGCCGGTTGGCACAAAAGCGACACGCGGCCCCGCCTCCTCGAAATCAAACCCGCGAATACTGTTTGAACCGCCTCCAAAAAAACGCTCGCTGATCGGGAGCGACCCGTTGAGCGAAGGATAGAGTGAACCGGTAAAGCGGTTACCTCCCGAAAATACGTTTGCAACACCGATGAGCGCTCGTCCGGCAAATGTAGTGTTCCTGAGCCGCGCAACAGTGTGATAAACGTTGTAACTCGCCTGAAACTTGTGAAAACCGATGCTAGCACCGAGCTGCGTGAGCGATACGTTATAGTCCGCAGTCAGAAAGCTGCCCTTGGTCGGGTCGCTGGCATTATAGCGGCACGGCTCAGTCGGCTCGCCCTTGGCGATCATGTCGAGCAGCGAATATTTGACAGAGCAATTTTTACGCGTGTCGCGTACGACCGTCACGTTAAAGCCGGAAATACGCGTCTTTGCATCCGGCTGGAGCAGCTCTTTGATGAGCAGGCTATCAATATTAAAGAGCCGTACGTCTTCGAACCGGTAACGCACAAAAATAAGGCTGCGGTTTTTGCGGCTGAGCGTCCGACTGGTCTCGGCGGAGAGTGCCAGGCGGTTGATGGTCGGGCTGCTGACATTTACGCCAAATTGGTCGATCGGATTTCCGTTAGCATCAATGCGCTGGACGATGCCAAACGTGCCGCGATCAAACGCCGAGCGGAAAAACCGCGTCACGGTCGTGTCACGCTGATATTGTGCGGTCAGGGTGAGCGGTGTAAAACGCTTTTCGCCGTCGCGCAAAAATCGCGGGTTGATAAAATCAAACTGTACGAGCTGCTGCCGTTGGCTCATCTTGACGCGGGCGCCGCCCTGCCACAGATTGCCAAACAGATTGACGTGTCGTATGTCAAAAAATCCGTTCACCCCGACATCCGTCGAATATCCGCCGCCGTATGTCGCTAGCCGTGCGGGCTGTTCCTCGACATTGACTATTACGTCTGTCAGGCGTTCGCCGTTTGGCCCGTCACCTTTTGAGATAGGTTTGACGTCAACGCGAGAAAAAGCGTCCGTTGAATACAGATTCTGCTCGCTGGTGTAGATGTCGGTTGCCCGCAGGAAGTCGCCGTCGCGCAGCGTCAATGCCCGTTTGATAGCCGCTTGTTTTGTACGGCCGTCGCCGTTGATCTTCACCTCGTTGATGCGGACCTTTTTGCCCTCGTTCGTCACCTTGAGCTCGATCTTGACCTCGCGTTTGTCGGCTCCGGGTGCGGCCGGGGTTTCGATGATCTCCGACGTTACCTTTGCATCGTAATAGCCTTGGGCCGAGTAATATTGTGACAGTTTTTGCACGGCGTTTCGGAGACGTGCACGCGAATAGTTTCGCCCCATGAGCACCGGCAATTCGCCCATCAGCCGGGCCGTATCGACTGCGGTGTTGCCGATTATGCTGACATCGCTGACGACGGTCGGCACGCCTTCCTCGACCATAAACGTGATGATCAGGTCTTCGCCGTCGGTTGATACACCCTGATTTGCATACACGACGGCATCGCGATAACCAAGCTCATTCATCAGGGATTTGACGGTTGCCACATCTTCGTCAAGTATCGCGGCGCTCGTATATCCGCGTCCGTAACCGAGTAGCGGCACGATTCCGATCAGGCTTGCAACACGCGAACCCAATACGGTCTGGATATCCTCGATCGTAAGTTTGTCCGTGCCGCGAACCCGCATTCTGGTCAACGTCAGACGGCGGTCAAGATCGACCTTGTAATTGACCTCGACGGCACGGCCCATAAGATCCTCGCCGCCAAGGTACGAACATAAAAACTGCGTACCATTTGCCAGCGGATTATTCTCACTGTCGTTCAATCCGGGTGCCACAGAACAAAATGGTGTGACGTTAGCAAAGAAATACCCTTGTTCCTGATAGTAGTTCTCGAGCCTTCGCTCGCCCTCCACGATCGCAGCAAAATCCAGCGTCCCGTCCCGCTTTATCGGTAGCAATCGATTTTGCGCCGAATTTCCCGGTTTGGTCTTATCCGTTTCGATCGTGACGGTCAGGGCGGGGCCGACCTTGCCCTTTAGCTCGATCACGACTGTGTTTTTTTCGCTGTCATAGACGACGCGCGGCTCGTCGAGCTGCGGGGCAAAAAAATTGTCCTCTCGTAATATTTCGCGGATCTTTGCGAGGTCGGTCATCAGGCGTTCGCGCGAATAATTGCCGCCTGCTTTTAGCTTGAGGTCGGTAGGTTTGATGATTTTGGTGTAGCCGTCGATCTTGATGTTAAACGTCTCGACCTTTGCCTGAGCGTTTGGCATCACGCGAAACGTCACGCCGACCTCGTTCTCATTTTGTAGCGGGCGGCGTTCGTAGGTGACCTCTGATTGGTAAAAACCGCGTTCGCGCAAGTAATCGAGTATCTCGTCCGCGTTAGCACGCAGCGTCTGATCGGTGATCGCTGTTCCCGGCGTTAGCAGATTGAGCTTAAACAGCAGGTCCTGTTCGAGAACTACATCGCCGATAGTTGTACCGACCACTACCGATACCTTTTCGGCCTGCGTTTTACGCTTTACATCAAACCGCAGGTCAACGCCACCAAGCCTGTTTAGCGAAGCCGCAACGGTGATCGTATCGACGCGTTTTGTCTCATAAAGAGCCTCGATCGCGTCGCGGATGCGCGGCGCCGAATAAACCGGGCCGAGCGCGTCTCTGACGAGCAGACGATATTGTTCGGCAAGAGGAATATTTGCCTGTGTACCGCCAAAATTGATCTGGATGTCATCGATGCGCTGTTTGTCATATTGGTTTTGGGCAAACGCCGCTAGCCCGCAAGCGAGGAGAACGGCCACGCCAAAAAACGCCTGTATCAGACGTAGTGTTTTTGGTATGCTCTTGACCGTAACTCTCATCTATCTCCGCTAAAACCTCTTTCTAAACCGCACCTCAAAACTAAAATTATTGCGTGCCCGCGTTACATTACTCAGGGGCCTCTGCTCATATTGAGCGACGAACGACAGCTTGTTTGACACGCGATATTCAAAGGCTAGTACCTGATTTTGATCCTGTGCCAGATTGGTCGAATACGTCACACGCAGATTGTTATTGATCTGCCGACCGACCGTCAGACGCGCCGTCGGGTTTGCCTGCTGGCCCGAGATCAGCGGGTCGATCTCAAAAACATTTAGGCCGAACAGCTTGTCGGTCGCTTTGCGGATCGGATTATTAATGATCGAATCGGTCAGGATCTCAGCCGCCGTATTGATGCCGCCCTGTGCAAGCGTCGGTATGCCGCCGCCCGTGTTGGCGAGGTTACCGGTCGTGATAAGCGAGACGACATCCGCCTGTGGCAGGGCCGGGCTCGACCGGACTGTCGCGGTTAGCTGCTCAGAATCCTTGAGTGGGCCCGACAAATCGACAAACACTTGATAGCCGCCGATCTCGCTTTCGGCCTGCAGATTGATGATCGGTTCGAACGCTGTGTCCGGTGGAAACTCTAAAACCGCACGCTGAACTACATAGCGATCCTTGCGGAAAAATATCGTGCCGCTGTTTGCCGTTATGCGGCCCGTGATACGCGGATCGGTCGCGTCGCCCGTCAGCACCAGCGACACCGACGCAGTCAGATCAGCGACATTGTTTCTCACGACCAGAGCATCGCGGCCCTCAATTACGAGGTCAAATCTTGGTGCGGCACCGCTGCCGCTGCCGCCGGATGAGAGCGTCGCGTCACGCCGTCCGCTGACGATATTGGCAAGGTCAATGTCTTTGGAATACAGGCTGCGGCGGGCAAATACACGTCCGCGTATCGTCGGCACAAGAGCTGTCGAGCCGGGCTCACGCCGGGCCGAGATCTCGAGCCGTGCGTCGCCCGTCGTCAAAAAATCTTTTGGCAGCGGTACGGTGACGTTAGTGCCGTTGAGCGAAAAATTGTACGCCGTAACGGCAAGCCCTTCGACCAATCCGCCGCCCGACGCGGTAAATTTGCCGCCGCCGAGATACCCCGATGCCTCGTCGATCGCAAACTGATTTGTCGTAAAGATAACGCGGCCGTTAACGCGGTCAAACGTAAATCTGTCGGATCCGAGAAATGTCGCGACAGACGCATTTACAAGATTTGCCGTACCCGAAAGCCTCGCCGTGGCATTTGGCCCGATAAGCCTTACGGACGCGTCGGCAAAGCCCGCAAAGAAAGTGTCTTTGGTAAATAGATTGACCAGATTCATATTGACCCGGCCATCGATCGACAGATTATTCGTCCCGTTTTCAGACAATGCTTTGATTCCGGCGATGGTCATATTCGAGCCGCCGCCTGAGAATTTTGCACTTTCAAAATTGATCTCAGATGTATTGAACCGGATCATTATCGGCTCTGCCGCCGACAACGGCGTGTCCTGCACCTGTAGAGCAAGCTGCGAAAACGCCGCCGTGCCGCTTAGGCCCGCTGCGGAATATTCGCGAACGCCTTTGTCATTGATCCGCGACAGATTCCCGCCAAATTCGACGCGGCCCGTGCCTGTGCCTGTGATCGGTACGGTCTTTAACTGCGGGATGAATGCGAGGAACGGAGCGACCGGGCTCTGGTTAAAATCGGTGGTAACGATAAACGGCAGGTCGTCGTTGCCGAGATTGACCATCGCGTTTATCACCTGCGGATTGCCGCTGAGTTCGGCGACAAGATCGGCGGTCAGCATCTGATTTACCGTCGAACCTTTAAATGTAACCTTGCCGATCGAACTGTCGCTGACCAAAACGTCTGGTGCCGAGCCGCTAAAATTTACGTTGTAGCTCGATGTCGCATTGGAGTTGCCGGTCGCGG
>JBEBGA010000142.1:0-7319 GCA_040081695.1 Pyrinomonadaceae bacterium | reverse complement strand
GATTTTTCGGGCTTTGATTTTTCCGGCTCGCCGGGGCAATCAAGCGGATCTAGCTTTCGCGACATTTTCTCGGATCTGTTTAGCGGCGGCGGACAAAAGGCGCAGCCCGAACCGCCGCGTCCTATGCCGAAGAAGGGCCGCGATATAGAGATACCGCTGGCTTTGAGTTTTGAGGAGGCTTTTACGGGCCTGACGACGAACATAACGGTCAACCGCAGCGAACAGTGTTCGCGTTGCCAGGGTGCGGGCGACACGGGCGGGCCGGTTGTCCAATGTCCCACCTGCAAGGGAACCGGCCAGGTGATGCGAACCGGAGGGCGGCTGCAATTTTCTCAAAACTGCTCCGACTGCGAAGGCACGGGCCGCCGCCGTCAGCCATGCAGCCTATGCAACGGCAAAGGCGTGACGCCAAAGACCGAGCAGGTCAAGATCAAGATACCGGCGGGCGTCGATACGGGCTCAAGAGTTCGCGTGCCGAAAAAAGGCCACGGCGGACGGCTTGGGGCCGAGCCGGGCGACCTCTTCATTTTGACCAATGTCGGCAAGCATAAATTCCTTGAGCGAAAGGGCGATAATGTTTACATAATCGTACCGATCACGGTGCCGGAGGCCGCGTTGGGAACAAAGATCGAGGTGCCGACCGTCGAGGGCAAAGCGGTGTTAAGGATCCCGGCGGGAACGGAATCTGGGCAAAAGATACGCCTGCGCGAGCGTGGATTTCCCAGTTTGCGAAACCCGAGCCTTCGCGGAGATCAATTTGTCGAGGTCAAAATAAGTTTGCCAAAGGTGATCTCAGAAGAGACGAAAGAGGCATTGCGGCAGTTTGAAAGGCTAAATCCCGAAAATCCGCGAAAGACGATCGGGTTGGAATGATCTCAAGTTTGAGATTTCATATTTGAAATGAAACAGCGAGTCAGAACATATACGATCAGCGCAGTTGCGGAGATGTATGACATCCATCCGCAGACGCTGCGTCTGTACGAACGTGAAGGCCTGCTCGCCCCGTCTCGCTCGATCGGCAACACTCGCCTGTACGAAGACGGTGATCTCGAACGCCTCGAAGTGATCCTATCTTTGACACGCGAACTCGGCGTAAATCTGGCCGGGGTCGAGATTATCCTCAATATGCGTGCAAAAATGGATCAGATGCAGCGTGAATTTGAGCAGTTTTTTGAGTATCTCAAAACGCATGCCAATGAATTTTCTCAGCAAAGCGGCGTGTTTTCCTCCAGCGAAGCCCTCATCCCGATATCGCGGTATCGCGTTACACGTATGCGTAGCGAGATCTCATCCGAAGACTAGAAAATATAAGTTTTCAGCCAATTCTTCTGACTCGCCAAAAGGTCTTACCAATTAGTTAAATTCGTCCGCCGTCATTATTGATTTCCTTACATTTTTGGGATAGGATTTCTAAATTCGATCAACGAAAATTGGTTTAGGAGAATCCGATGTTTGGAAGAATTTTTACACGCACAATTGCGTTCACTTTTGCACTAATTATATTTACGTCCGCGGCTTTGGCTCAGGATCTCGATGACGTGGTCATTTCTGGTAAGGTCACCGATTCGGCTAACCTACCTGTAGTAGGGGCAAGTGTCACCGCGACGATGACTGAAACCGGCGAATCGCGCACCGTCGTAACCGACGGCGACGGCTTTTACCGGCTCATCAAACTAAAACCCGGTACTTATAAGATAAAGGTATCTAACAGCGGTTTTGGGACTCAGGAAACCCCCGGGATTCCGACGATCTCGGCACAAAATCTGCAAAAGGATTTCAAGCTCGCTCCTGCTGGTGTAACCGCAGAGACGACCGTGACCGTGACCGAAGACGATTCACCCGTCGTAGATACGACCCGAACCATTGTAGGCAGCACTATCACCGAGAAGGAAATACAGGAAATTCCTAATGAAGGAAGAAACCCGCTTGATCTGGTATTGACGCTCGGGGGCACAGCCGAAGAGCAGCTTTCGGTTCGCGACCTTTCATCGGAACGCGGGGCCCGAGGCCTTACTGCGTCGAGTGGGGCTCTTGAGGAGACCGGCATTTTTGGCCTGTCAGGTGGTGCAGCTTATTCGAATAACATCACCATCGATGGGCTCGACAATAATGACGACCGCGGGGCATCATTTCGCTTTCAGCCTTCGATCGAGGGCATCAGTGAGGTCCAGGTTATTACAAATCAGTTCTCCGCAGAATATGGCAGAGCATCTGGTGGCCGCGTTAATATTCGAACGAGTGGCGGTTCAAATCGTTTCCGTGGACGAGCGTTTTATTTCTTTAGGGACGAGGCTCTAAATGCCAATACTTGGCTCAACAATCGTCGTGGTTTTGCTAAACCAGAGTTTAGCAATCACAACCCTGGATTTACTTTTGGCGGCCCCATTGTAAAAAATAAGCTCTTTTTCTTTACCTCCTATGAATATGACAACATCCTCGAAGACACTATAGCCGACGCGTGGGTGCCCGTAACAGGCGGCAATCCGAAATTTCCACTTCCTGCTCCGACGGATCCTAATGGGTTTGTTACGGTTACGTCTCCTAATGGATCACCCTCGGTTAATGTCGCACCGTATCTCACGTTGATCGATACACCGGCGAAAAAGCATATACTTACCGCCCGCGCCGATTGGAATATTAACAATGCGCAGAATGTGACTTTTAGTTATCAGATGGGCCGGTCAAATGACCTTAGGGCGTTTAGCGGCACGAACAGGATAGCTGACTCTTTGATTGGACGTATCCGTAATACTGAGGCCTACAACGGAACACATAACTGGGTCGCATCGGCCAGTCTTATTAATCAGCTTCGAGCCCAGTATTCAAAGCTTCGTCCACGGGCAATTCAGGCTGCGGGCGAAGGGGCTCCGGCAGTTCTTGTGACGCTGACCGGCCCTGGTACGCAGGTACTTGGTTCGACGACAAGCTCTAATGATCGTGTCGAAGATCGTTGGCAGATCATGGACACGCTTACTTACATCCGCGGTAGTCATACTTTACGTTTTGGCGGCGATTTTCAACGCATCGACACACTTTTCTTTGACCGTTTCGATGTTACCGGCACCTATACATTTTCAAATTACGCGGACTTTGTTGCAAATCTGCCGACTCGTTTTGCTCAAAACTTTAATACCGAATCAAAACTCCGAAACAATTATATTGGCTTTTTTGTTCAAGATGATTGGCGAGTAAAGCCTAATCTGACACTCAGTTTTGGGGTTCGTTATGAGCAGGAGACGATCCTAAAGGATAAGAATAATTTTGGGCCGAGAATTGCGGTTGCTTGGGATCCGTTTAAAAAAGGAACGGGCGTGATCCGTGCTGGTTTTGGTATCTTTTATAATAGGGTTCTTCTTCGAACCGTTGATGACTACACGTCGGACAGCCAGTCGATCCGATTTGATTACAACGCAGCAAATCCCGGAGCGACGATGAACGTCCCTGCTGGGGTCGTGGTAGATCCGACTGTGATGCGTAACTTCTTGAGTACCCTTTTTGTTGGCGGTTTGACTCCGACTTCAATGGTGCCTTTGAATGCCACTCAAAGTTTCTCGGTTCAGCAGCTTGCAAGAGCAAGTTCGGTGTTTAGAAATCTCGCACCCGATCTGGTCATTCCCCAAAGCTACCAGGCAAATCTAGGTTTTGAACGTGAGGTTCGTAAGGGATGGGTTTTTGAGACCAATGTTACGTATAATCGAACTACGAAACTGTGGCGTGAGACCAATCCGAACGCCCCGGTTTTGCCGGCCGGATACGATAATTTCACCTCATACTTGATAGCAAATCCTTATTCTGTAACGAATACAAACGCGACTGTCCGCACGTATCGATTCTATACGGATCCTGCCCGTCCCGATATTGCAGCCTCGACGGGGCCCGGGGTTACGACCGCCTGTAGCACATCGACGACGGCTAACTGCTTCATCAACCTATCGGCGGCCAGCAACACAAACACGGCTCCTACCGCGAGTTCTATTGGTAGTGCGGTCGGCGTAGCTTTTGCCGCGATCAACGGGTTTCGTCCATTTTTCAGCACACTAGGTGCGACGCAACTTGAGACCGTTGGAAACCATGGAAACAGCACCTACATAGGAGCGGTTTTCGAGCTGAGGAACAGATATCGCCAATACGCATACGGCTTTGCCGGTTCGCTTAGATTTGTTTATACGTTATCGCGGTTGATGGATGACGGCATTGTCAATACATCGGACCCGTCACGTCCTGGCGATTTCAGCTACGATTGGGCTCGAAGTTTAGCTGACAGAACTCATCGCATTGCTTTGTCGGCAACGATCGACACACCATCGTGGATGGGCAAGCTCCGCATTTCACCTATTTTCCGCTATGGATCGAGTGCTCCGTTCAATTTGTCGGCGGGCGGTATCGATCGAAACCTTGATGATCTTAGCAACGACAGGCCTAGTTTTGTCGGGCAAACGAATCTAATCCAGTGGCGAAAGTTCAACTCAGTTTTCCCTGCGGGTCTTGCTCAGCAATTTTCGTATGCTCCGATAGGCAGCCCTGGCACTCTCGGTCGAAATGCGGGACACGGGCCATCGCTCTATCAATTTAACGTGAGTGTTACACGTGAATTTAAAATGGGTGAGCGGATGAGGCTTCGCCCGACGTTGGAGGTCACGAATCCTCTTAACATGAATATATTCAGCTTTGGTTCGAATTTCATTAATTTTGAAAGTCTGAGCAGTACTAATCCTACGACACTTCAAAACGCGAGAGATAACTTTCTTGCTCCGACCAGGACCATGACGCATCGGCGTATGAGACTGGGCATTAGGTTTGATTTTTAATCGAAATAAGGATAACTCAATTGTAAGGCCGCCTTTAATGGCGGCCTTTTTTTGCGGAAAAATCTTAGTGACGGGCAAAACTCTTACGTGATAAACTATGTTGTTGAACATTTTTGTTCACGCCGTAAGATATGAGCCAAGCGATCGCCGAACCGTCTATTCCTGTTAGCGAGACCACCATTGAGTCGGTATTGCTCGATGCCGATCTGTTTGTTAAATACAGCTCGCCGGAAAAGGCTTTCGCTCTATTGCGCGGAGCGATCGAACGTAGCCCTCGTTCGCTCGGCTTACGCGAAAAGATGCGTGACATCTGCGTAAAGCAAAAGAATCTGAACGAGGCGGCTAAGCAATGCCTCGCCCTTGTTAGTCTCTACATCGCCCGCGAAGATTTCGACGTTGCGTATGACCGTTTGCAAGAGGCAAAGCTGCTTGACCCTCGGATATCGGTCGCACCGGGACTTGAAGCAATTCGCCGTGCCCGCCGTCCGGATTTTGCAACGAACCGTGACCGCACTCCTCAACAGGTACGGACTGACGTTACATTTGCGGGGAATCTTGCGTATGTATCAATCTTTGACGCGGTGCAGGTTATCGAAAGTGCCAAAATGACTGGCCTGCTTGTCATCAAATCGGATCTGCATCTTGCGAATGTCGCGTTTAACGAAGGCAAGATAGTCGATGCCGAGTGTAATGGCCATAACGGCGTGCCCGCATTTCGCGAGATCATTGAGATCAACGGCGGGACATTTGAATTTTCGACCTCCGATAATGAATTCCCAGTCGTAATAAACGTCTCGAGCAACACCAATTTCCTCCTCGATGTCCTTACCGAACTCGACAACGAACGCGCTGAAAAACAAGGCCTCAGAAACGTCGGCGGCGAGATGATCTGACCGACTTTTTTATTTGACTAAATCTCATAATTACCGCAAAATATAGTGTTCCTGCAAAGCCAGAGCACTATAGAATGTTTAAGTTAGCGCGCCTAGAAATAACCGGTTTTAAGTCTTTTGCCGACTATACGGAGATCGTTTTTACCGGCAACGGCATCACGGCGGTCGTCGGCCCGAACGGCTGCGGCAAGTCTAATGTGTCCGACGCCATATCGTGGGTGCTGGGTGAGCAACGCGTTAAATCTTTGCGCGGCGGCGAGATGAAAGACGTCGTCTTTGCCGGGACAAAAAACCGTAAACCCGGCGGCATGGCCGAGGTCGTGCTGCACCTGATCCGCGACGACACATTTTTTGATATTGACGAGAATGAGCTTGAGGACATCGACGAAGCTCTGAGTGGCATCGACGAAGCGGCCGTTGACATGGCCGAGATCGAAGGAATTGAGCCTGAAGAAATCGAGGCCGTTGCTGAGGCCGAAGCCGAGATTAATGGGTTTCAGGATGACTCGGCGATCGAGGCTGAAACGGTCGAGACCGTTAAAGCGATGGCAGTCGGTTCGACGATGCCGGTTGAGACCAAGGTCAAGACCAAGCGGCACTGGCGTCCGCGTTCGTTTGCTTTGGATTTTGCTCCGGGCGAAGCAGTATCGGTCACACGCCGTTTATATTTGTCCGGTGAGAGCGAATATCAGTTGAACGGTAAGGCGTGCCGTTTGCGTGACATCACTGATCTATTTGCCGGAACAGGACTCTCGGGCGCACACTACGCGATCATAGAGCAGGGCCGCATCGGCCAAATCCTGTCGGCAAAACCCGCCGACCGCCGCAGCCTGATCGAAGAGGCCGCCGGCATCTCAAAATTTCGTGCCCGCCAGCGTGCTGCCGAAACGAGACTCGAATCCGCTAAATCTAATCTCGCGCGCATTTTCGATATCGTTTCCGAGATCGACACGCGTGTAAATTCTCTGCGTCGTCAGGCGGCAAAAACGCGCCGGTTCAAGATATTACAAGAGGAGTTTCGTGAGCTGCTGCGTCAGCTTTACGCCGCCGAGGGTAAGTATTTATCGGACCTTTCTGAGGAATTAAAGCAGCAATTGGTTGCGGCGGAGGCGACGGAGAGTGCACTTCACGAGCAAGTCGCGGCGACGGAAGAAGCGGCTAAAGAATCGACCGGAGCTGCCCGGGCGGCCGAGGAAAGCCTCGCCGAGCTTCGCCGTATACACTCGACCAATGCACTCGAACGCGACCGTGCCGAGCGTGAGCATATTTATAAATCCGATCAGATAGTCGGGCTAAATAATCGCTGCGAGACTCTGCGTGGCGAGATCACCGCAAGCCAGCAAAGGCTTGAAATGCTCAACTCTGAGCTTGAGCGTCTGCGGCTGGACGAACAGCATGAGAGCAGCGAACACGCTAAAGCCGAGTCCGCCCTGCGCGAATCCGAGGACGCACATCGGCTCGCAGCAGATGCATTTGCGGCGATCGAGATATCAATGGAAATGGCCCGTGGTCAACTGATGCAGCATACATCTGCTGTAGAGCGTTTTGATGAGGTCGCACGACAGCTTGAGCACAACCTTGAGAGGCTTGCGGCGAGAGCTGAGGGGCTTGATAAAGA
>JBEBGA010000141.1:0-7345 GCA_040081695.1 Pyrinomonadaceae bacterium | reverse complement strand
ATGTTTCATAATGCTGCTATTTCGAACGCTCAGCCCAGATCTGGACGAGATGCACGAGTGTTTCGGTCGATTTTTCTAGGCCTTTTCGTGAATTAAATTCGAGCTTGCCGTGAAAATTATGGCCGCCGGTGAAAAGGTTTGGCGTCGGCAGCCCGCGAGCCGTCAGCCGCGAACCGTCCGTTCCGCCGCGTATCGGGCGAAGCTGAGCCGTTACGCCGGCACGTTTTGCCGCCTCGATCGCGTAATCGGTCAGTTGCGGATAATCCTTGAGCACCTCTTTCATATTGAGATAGCCAAGTACGCTGCTGTATTCGATCTTGACGTTTGGGTATTTCCGCTGCGTTGCCGCGATCACGCGTTTGACCGCCGCCTCTTGGCCGGCAAGTCCCGTGATATCAAAATTTCGCAATAATATCTTGATCGTCGACGTCTCTTCGGACATCGTTGTCGAGTACGGGTGAATAAACCCGACGCGGCCTGCAGTGGTCTCAGGCCTATTTGGGATCATCGCCGGGAAACGTGCGAGGAAGTCACCCGCTGCGTACGAAGAGTTGATCATTATCCCCTTTGCCGTGCCGGGATGCGTCGATTTACCGCGAAACGTAACCGTCGCCGTGCGGGCCGACCATGTTTCGTTCGAAATATCGCCAAGCTGCTCGCCGTCAACCGTATATGCAAACTTTGCTCCCCATCCTTGGATATCGAACTTATCCATCGGCCCGCCGACCTCTTCGTCGGGGGTAAAGGCGATGGCGACGTTACCGTGCTTGATCGAGGGGTTTTGTTTCAAGGTGTCGATCATCGTCATCAATTCGGCAATTCCGGATTTATCATCGGAACCCAGCAGCGTCGTGCCGTCGGCAGTAATGATGTCGTCGCCGATCAGATTTTTGAGATCGGGGTTTTGTTTGACAGTGATGACCTGGGTCTTGTCATTGGGCAGCACGATGTCGCCGCCCTGATAATTTTTGTGAATGACGGCGTTAACGTTCGCTCCCGACACCGCCGGTGACGTGTCCATGTGAGCGATAAAGCCGATAGTCGGAACCTTGCTATTGTCGGCGAGATTGCCGGGTATCATCCCGTAAACGATCCCCTCGTCGCTGATGCGGACCTTTTGCACACCAAGATCTTTTAACTCTTTTTCCAGGAGCCTCGCCAGCACGAGCTGCTTTTCAGTACTTGGAAATTTCCCCGCATCTTCGGCCGACTGCGTGTCGATCTTTACGTAACGCAGAAAACGCGACATTGCCGATTCGCTGGGCGGTGTTGTCTGGCCGAATGAAACTATGGAAATGATCAGTAATAAAACTATCGATAGTGCTACTTTCATAACTAACATTATGCAACCTCTTCGCAATTATTGACCAATTGTTACCACGTTTTTGTTTACTATTGTATAGTATCAAAATGCCAAATTTGAACGTTACAACATTTGGCCAAATATTATGAAACCGCTACTGATTGCCGAAAACTTTGTTGCCCTCGACGATACTAACGGAGCGCGGGCGCTAAATGTGGATGCTAATTTTTGGGAATCGCTGGAAAAAGGAGAGTTGGGCGATTTTTCGCGCCTGATCTCATTTTATGAATTTGAGAACGATTGGGAAACTTGGGAAATACATCCTAGTGGGGAAGAGTTTGTTTACCTTATCGAAGGCGAGGTTGAGCTTATCCTTGAGTCGAATGGAGTTACAAGTGATTTTGTAATGGATAAAGCCAACTCGTTTATTATCGTCCCGAAAGATACCTGGCACACCGCAAACGTTAAAAAGCCGTCCAAAATGCTTTTTGTCACGCCGGGTGAAGGGACTGAGATCAGGCCAAGATAACCTGGAATCAGTTCGCTATCTTTACGCAAACATTCTTTTCTTCCGTAAAAAATCTTAACGTCTCAAACCCGCCTTCGCGGCCGATGCCGCTGTCTTTGTAGCCGCCGAACAGGGTTCGAAGGTCGCGGAGCATCCAGCTATTGACCCAGACAAATCCCGATTCGAGATTAGCTGCTACGCGGTGAGCACGCGAAAGGTTTTCGGTCCAGACGCTTGCCGACAGGCCGTAGCGGACGCTGTTTGCGTAGGCTAAAACTTCGTCCTCGGTATCGAAAGGCATAATGGTCACGACTGGTCCAAAGATCTCTTCTTGGTTCGTGCGGCAATCGTGAGGGAGACCCTCGATGATCGTCGGCTGAATGAAATATCCATTCGCACAGCGATCCGCCGTCGCTGCGGCTCCCGGTACTGACCCGCCGGTGAGGATCGTGCCGCCCTCTTGTTTGGCCAGGTCGATGTACGACATTATCTTTTCAAAATGCGGCTTTGATACGATCGCACCGACATCTGTGCCCGCATCGAGCGGGTCACCGACTATCAATGCCGCGGCACGCTCGACAAAATCCGTCTTGAACCGCTCATACAGCGGACGCTCCACAAATATCCGCGAGCCGCATAGGCAGATCTCACCTTGGTTTGAGAACGACGAGCGGATGGTGGTTGCCAGCATTTCTTCGTAATTACAGTCGGCGAAGATAATGTTAGGATTTTTGCCGCCAAGCTCGAGCGATAGCTTTTTGAACATCGGTGCCGCTATGCGCGCGATCTCTTCGCCTGTTTTTGTACCGCCGGTAAATGATATCGCTTTGATGTCTTTGTGCGACGACATCGCCGAGCCGACTTTTGGCCCGAGGCCGTGAACGATGTTTAGAACTCCGGCGGGCAGGCCGGCTTCGATACAAAGTTTTGAAAGCAGAAACGCCGTCATTGGTGTCACTTCTGATGGTTTTGCGACGACCGTGCATCCGGCGGCGATGGCCGGAGCAACTTTCCATGTAAATAAATATAGCGGCAGATTCCAAGGACTAATGCACCCGACAACCCCGAGCGGCTGACGCAGCGTATAGTTGATGGCACCCTGAGCGACATTATCGTGCGACTCATTGTGAGTGTGCATCGCGGCGGTCGCGTAAAATTTGAAATTTGAGACCGCACGCGGGATATCAACCGTCCGGGCAAGCGTCAAAGGTTTTCCCTGATCGATGCTCTCGGCCAAAGCAAGCGGCTCCAGATCGCGTTCGATCAGAGCAACGAGACGCATCAGAATATCGTGCCGCACCTCAGTCGATGTTGCTGCCCACGCCGGAAACGCAGCAGTCGCCGCCTCGACCGCCAGATGCACGTCACGGTCGTCCGAATCCGCGATCAGCGAATAGACCTCGCCCGTCGATGGATCAAAATTGTCGAGATACGCACCCGAAGCAGGCTCGACCAATTCACCGCCAATGTAATTGTGAATATTTATCATTCCGAACCGGCTAAAAACCTTTCAAATAAGAAGGACTTAGGCTATATTAACAAAAGTCGTCCAATAATTATGTCCGAATCGAGTGGATTTTTTTCGCAATCTGATCCTGGATCAATTTCGTTTATTTGAACGGAGTCCTCAGCTATTAATTATTTTCTTTTATGACCAAAGCTTGTCCAAATTGTAATCAGCTCAATCCACCCGAAGCGGCGTTTTGCTTAAACTGCTCGGCCTCGCTCACCCCGGCACCGCATATCGGCGCGCCGCCAAATCAACAGCAGCAATGGCAGCAACCGCCCGTTGGTGCACCTTTCGTCAATCAGGCGCCCGTATCTACCTCAGGCGGCGGGAGTGGGCAAAAAGCCACGATCGCGCTTGTCCTTGCGATCGCTGCTCTTGTTTGCTGCGGCCCGGTTGCCGGCGTTCCGGCAGCCATTGTTGGATGGATGGAGCTCGACGCTATCAAAAATGGCCGCTCTCCGGAAAGCGGCAAATGGATGGCACAGGTTGGATTGTGGGTCGGGATCGCATCTTCGGTGATCCATGTTGTCCTCTATATGATCTGGGTGTTGTTTTCGGCGATGGCGTCGTCAAACCCGTACGGCTATTAATAAATAAGCGGCATGACTGTAGAAAATCAAAACATGCCGGTCTGTCTAAACGGTCACCAACAGCCGGTTCAAGGTTCGCGTTTCTGCATCTATTGCGGGGTTGGAATCGCACCGGTGGCGGCATCAAACGCAGCACCTTCTCCCCAAACGCCACCTCAGCCAAATCCTGCTCATCAGGCTCACGGAAATGTTCCGCCACCGCCACAGAATGCAATATATCAACCGGTCGGTGTTCAACAAAACTTCTGCGCAACATGCGGCGGAAATGGACGGAACCTGCCCGAGAAACTGGTGATATGCAAAGAGTGTAAGTGGCTGAAACCTCTTGTGCCGGGATATCAGGTGGATAATGCGGCCTTTGCCTGGGCCGCCGACGCTAAAGCGATGAATGCTCTCCGCCGGATGAAGCCATTGAACGCAGCAGCAAAAGCGGTGTCTGAAAAGGTCGGTCGGCGGTGGGTCGAGGCTTCGTTTAACGGCGTGCTCCTAGGCGAAAAACAGATGCCGCATATTTACGGACAGGCGGTTCGGGCCGCTCGTATCTTGGGCATGTCGCACATGCCGGATGTCTTTTTGTCGGGCGAAAGGCCGTGGGATTGTCTGACGTTCGGCACCGACAAAGATTCATTTGTAGTTATTGGTTCCGCCCTTGCCGGCAATTTTCAAGGGGTCGATATGCTGTATCTGCTCGCTCGCGAGATGGGCCACTGCAAGGCCGGACACGCTCTTTGGAAAACTGTCATCCGTTTTTTCCTTGGCGAACAGGGCCCGGCAAAAGGATTTATGGCCGGTGGGATATTTAACGCAATTCTTAGCCCGACGGCGCTGGTTGGCGGGGCTCTCGAGATGCCGCTGCTCGCTTGGGCTCGTCAAGCCGAGATCACCGCGGACAGGGCCGGATTGCTCACCGTTGGCAGCGAAGAAGTGGCACGCCGCGTTCTGCTGTCGTGGTCGTTGAAATCTTCGTTTATCTACCGTCAGATCAATATCGACAGTTGGATCGCTCAGCAGATGGACGATGACGGCGATTTACTGCGCCTTTCTGAACTGACCACGTCGTCAACTCCGTACCTAGGTCCGCGTTTGAAATTGCTGACCCAGTTTGCCGAGAGCCCGGAATTAAAAGCTGCGCTGAAACAGATCCAAGAAACGATCGCGCGTGCCGCTCCGGCCGCGCAGCCGAAAACGCCCGTGCCAAAAGATGTATTGAGGATCAAATGCTCGACATGCGAAACACCGATGGTCGTACCGCTGTCAGTCCTTGCAGGCAAGGATAAATTATCGGTCAAATGCCCTGATCCAAAATGCGGCAAGTCTACTACCGTTACCAGAAAGGCAAAACCAGCCGAGCAAAAGGCTCGTGCGGCAAAATTAAGAGAGGAGAACACAAGTTATGGCGAATGAACAAGAACCCGTGATCATCACGGAAGAAGAAGCGGCTGAACAGCCAGGGGAAAACTCTCTGGCCGAGGAAATAGTCGAGGCAATTTTTGGCGAAGAAGAACAAACGGCAGAGGTAACCTATGCAGATACCGACGGCGACGGAAAAATAGATGCCGGTGCCGCCGATACTGACGGTGACGGACAACTCGACACGATCGCCGGTGATACCGACGGCGATGGACGCATTGATGCTGTTTCTGCCGATACCGACGGTGATGGCAAATTGGACGTTATCGCTATGGATACCGACGGTGACGGCCAAGTCGATGCCCTCGGTGAAGACACCGATGCCGACGGAAAGATCGATACGGCTTATCTGGACGAGGATGGCGACGGCGAATTTGAAACCGTGCTGGCCGACTCGGACGGCGACGGCGAAGCTGACGAAATGTCGGAAGCGACGGCCGGCCTGCCCACCGATGAGGAACTATCGACAAACTCGATCGAATTTACCGTTGGCGAAGATGGATTTCCGACCGCGGAGGGTGAGAGCACACCGGAATTCACTGCCGGGACAGATGAGGCTGTAGCCGATTATCAACTTGCTGACACGGGCTATGCGGCAACGGATACAACGGATACCGGTTTCGCAAGTTCGGAAAACGCGATGGACGATACGGCAGAGCAGCAGGCTCATGCAGATGCGGCAAAAGAAGCTCAAGCGACCGCAGATGAATATGTCGCCCAGGGTGACTATGCGGCGGCGGCTGAGGCACGCGAGGTTGCCGAATCAGAAGCGTGGGCGGCGGGTGACAGCAGCATGCTCGGAGCATCCGATTCGACAGATCTGGAAAACGCTGCCTACAAGCAGGAGATCGCTGAGGACTATCGCGAGCAGCAGGCCGAACACATCGCGGCGGGCGACTACGAAGCCGCCAAAGAGGACGCTCAAAATGCCGCCTACGCGACCGGCGATGCCGATTATCAGGCCAGCGGCGACGATCACACCGGTCAGTCGGACCAGGATGTCTCTAATCTCGACAACGCGGTTTACAACGAAAAGAACGCTGAGTATTTTGCCGATAATGCCGAGTGGTATGCGGAAGCAGGAAATCCGGATGCGGCCCAGAGCAGTCTTGAAAACGCCGCAGAATATCAGGGCTCGGCGGACACTTATGCGGCGGCAGCAGACCCTGCATCGACGGCGTACGATGTCGATCCTTCTTCGGGGGTGGCGTCAGGCGGAGCTTATGATGCGGGAGGCTACGACGCCTCGATCGCTTCCGTCGATACCGGTATGGATGCATCGGTGGACGTAGCTCCCGTCACCTATGATACGACTACTGACGATACCGTATAAACTAACGGCCTGCTGTTAACTCAAAAGCCGCTCCTGCGAAATGCAGAGCGGCTTTTTTGAATGTAATATAGAAAGCTTTCAGACCTTGGCAAACGTCAGCCCTGATTGCCCTTGATATTTTCCACCACGATCAGCGTAACTGACGCCGCAATCTTCGTCCGATTCAAAAAACAGGATCTGCCCAATGCCCTCGTTGACGTAAACACGCAAGGGGAGATTTGCGAGATTTGCGATCTCGACCACGAGGCGTCCTGTCCAACCGGCTTCGAGCGGCGTCGTGTTAACGAGCAACCCGGCTCGAGCATAAGTCGATTTGCCAAGCGCAACGCCGGTCACGTTTCGGGGCATCTTAAATGTCTCGACCGTCACACCTAGGCCGTAGTGATGCGGCGGCAGGAGATAATATCTTGCCCCATCTTCGGCGGTGCGGATCGGAGGCTCGATGAGCGATGCCGCTTCGTCAAACCGCTTTGGGTCGATCTCATCGCCGTTGACCGACGAAAAGATACGAAAACCGTCATCCGCCAGCCGCATATCATAGCCATAGCTCGAACAGCCCGCCGAGATGATGCGTTTGCCGTCAACCTCGCGGACGAGATCGGCGAGGAAAGGCGAGATCATCTGCTGCTCTTCGGCCATTTTTCGGAGCCAAATATCAGATTTAATAGTCATAAAAAAGGTGATAAACATG
>JBEBGA010000140.1:0-7349 GCA_040081695.1 Pyrinomonadaceae bacterium | reverse complement strand
CGACGGGCGGCTTTCACGAGCCGATCCAAATGACGGAACGCAGTAGGCAGATCGCTGAAGCCTCGTGTCGCGAGTGTCACCAGAATATGGTCGAGTCTATAACGGTCTCGCACAAGAAAGAGATGGCCGAGGATGTGTCATGCATTCGCTGCCACAGGTCGGTAGGTCATTTGCACTAAGAAAAAGGGAGCGGAGCGAATATGAAAGAGGTAACCGAACAAGGTCAGAACAGGCAAGAAGCCGAATCGTCCTCGGAAATGACTGGCAAATCAAGGAAAATTTCCGGCTTTAAGGTACTGGTCATTGTGTCGTTCGTGGCGTTCGCGGCGGCGATATTCGGTCTTGGGATGCTCACGAATATCATTGAACGCAAGAACGAGGCAAAGAACCCCTTTTTCCGGGTGGTCGAACTCAACGACGAGATCTCTGATCCTGAGGTTTGGGGCAAGAACTTTCCTTTGCAGTATGACGACTATAAAAAGACGGTCGATCAGAAGCGGACGAGATTCGGTGGAAGTGAAGCCATGCATAAGACACCATCCGATGCGGATCCGCGCTCCATCGTCGCTCAATCAAGGCTGGAAGAAGATCCCCGACTCGTCACTATGTGGGACGGCTACGCATTTGCCGCAGATTTTCGCGAGGAACGCGGGCATGCTTTTATGCTCGAAGACCAGATATTCACTGAACGCCAAAACTTCGTCAAGCAACCCGGTAGCTGCATCAACTGCCATGCGTCCGCTTATGCCGCATATATGAAGCTCGGAGAGGGCGACATAACTAAGGGCTTTGCGGCTCTCAACAAGATGCCCTATATGGAAGCGAAAAAAGAGGTTTCGCACCCTGTGGCATGTATCGACTGTCATAATCCCCAGACGATGGCGTTACGCATTTCGCGGCCTGCATTCATGAACGGAATCGCGGCGGCCAAGCGTGCTCAAGGAACCGAAAATTATGACGTTAACCGTGACGCAACAAGACAGGAAATGCGTTCATTCGTCTGCGCTCAGTGTCACGTCGAATATTACTTCAAAGGCGAGGGAAAAGAACTCACCTACCCGTGGCAGAACGGTCTGAAGATCGAAAATATCCTCACCTATTATGACGAGGTGAAACATAAGGATTGGACCCATAAACAGACCGGAGCGGAGGTTTTGAAGGCTCAGCATCCCGAATTTGAGATGTTTAGCCAAGGTATCCATTCTCGAGCAGGCGTTTCCTGCTCCGATTGTCACATGCCCTACAAACGTGAAGGTGCGATGAAGATTAGTGATCACCACGTTCGCAGTCCGCTTTTGAATATTAGCCAAAGCTGCCAGACCTGCCATAAAGCAAGTGAATCGGAGCTTAAATTCAGGGCCGAGACCATCCAGCAGCGAACCTACGATATGCGAGGGATCGCCATGGATGCATTGGTTCAATTGATCGCGGACCTAAAGCAGGCTCGCGACGCGGGGGCGACAGATGCGGAACTCGCTGAGGCACGCAACTTTCAGCGAAAGGCGCAGTTCTATCTGGACTTCGTTGAGGCAGAGAATTCTATGGGATTTCATGCTCCGGGTGAGGCTCTCCGTATACTCGGTGAATCGATCAACTTTACCCGCCAAGGACAGCTTTCTCTAAGAAGAGACGGCAGTTCAAAGTTGCTCGTTGTAGCGCACTAAATGGGAGAAGCTCCATCACTAAAGGAAAAGAAAAATGGCTACTTGGCTTGAAAAATGGACACCGGAAGATGAGGTCTTTTGGGACGAAACGGGTAGACGGATCGCCTGGCGAACGCTGACGATCACCACGGTAACTCTGATAATTTCGTTTGCGACCTGGTTTATGATGAGCGCGATCGTAGTACGAATGCCGACGATCGGGTTTAATTTTACGCCCAATCAGCTCTTCTGGTTGGCAGCCATGCCCGGCCTCGCCGGCGGCTCGTTACGAATCGTTCACACGTTCCTCCTGCCGATGTTCGGCACGCGTCACATTGTGACTATAGCGACTCTGCTGAAGCTGATCCCCTGCATCGGAATAGGATTTGCCGTGATGGATCCGAACACGCCGTACTGGGTGTTTCTCGTGCTTGCTTTCACCGCGGGCTTTGGCGGCGGTGATTTCTCATCCTTTATGCCGAGCACCAGCGTTTTCTTTCCAAAGAGGCTACAGGGTACCGCTCTCGGAATACAGGCTGGACTCGGCAACTTCGGTGTCAGCCTGACGCAGTTTTTGACTCCATTGGTTATCTCGATCGGAGTCGCAGGAAGCGCTCAAACGCTGCAGAAGCTTGACCAGTCGAAGCAGGTTGTTTCGTCTTCAAACGTCTGGCTTCAGAACGCGGCATTTCTATACGTCCCGTTCATCATCGTTTTGGCAATCGCCGCTTGGTTCCTTCTGAAGAGCGTGCCGATCAAGGCGTCATTTCGCGAGCAGCTAGACATCTTTAAAGACAAACACACTTGGTTCTGCACGATCACATACATGATGACGTTCGGTGGATTTTCGGGACTTTCCGCTGTGTTCCCACTGCTGATCGCAACGCTTTATGGAAAATTCCCAAACGCGCCTGATCCCTTGGTGTATGCGTTTTATGGTCCGCTCATAGGTTCTGCCAGTCGCATTGTCTTCGGATTCGTTGCTGATCGGGTGGGAGGAGCGATACTCACTCAGATCTGCGGACTCGCTAAGATCGCGGTTTACATAGCAATGATTGCACTCGGCTTATTTACTCCGACCTCGCAGGATCAGTTTCCACTATTCGTCGGATTGATCTTGGCATTGTTCTTCTTTACGGGTATGGGTAACGCCGGGACGTTTCGTCAATATCCGATCATTTTCGGAGCAAATCCACGACAGGCGGCTGGCGTGATCGGCTGGACCGCAGCTATTGCGGCCTATGGCCCATTTATTTTTTCAGTTTCGATCGGAGCCGTGACCACGGCGTTCGGTAGTGCTCTGCCATTTGTTTACGTGCTTATTGTCTTTTTTGCGATCGCAACTGCGATCAACTGGTGGTTCTATACGCGAAAGGGAGCCGAGCGCCCTTGCTAAAAGACTCCAGGAGGAATTCGACTATGAGATTGCTTTCTGCCATCGTAATCAGCCTTGTCTTTCTAACAATTTTTGCAGGCGCACAGGCTATCGAAAAGAAGGTCGATACGCCTAATCCTGGCACATCCGCGGACGATGTTCTTCAAAAGCGCGTCGAACAGCTAGAAGAGCAACTTGCCGCGATAAAAATCGAGCTTGCTCGAATTAAAGAGCAAGCAAAGCCTGCCGAAAAAAACACTAGTGCGATCAAGCCCGCTGAACGACCGGATGAAAAAACATCCGCGGTTTCCACAGCGATCAAAACAGAGAACCGCGCTCAGACCGACCAAAAACAGCTTGGGATCGATCTCGGCTCGGTACGGTTGACGCCTTACGGTACTCTTTTCTTCAACGCATTTAGCAACAGCGGTGCCGTCAACAACAACGATGTTCCGCTATTTGCCGCAGCAAGCGGTCAAGGCGGCACTAGTGCAAGTGCTAGGCAAACACGACTCGGCCTGCGTTTCGAGGGGGCTCGACTTGGCACCGCAAGAGTCGGCGGAGTGATCGAAGCCGATTTCTTTGGCGGGTTTCCGACAGTGGGGATCGGAGAAAATTTCGGTGTGGTTCGCGTTCGAAGCGCTTTTGTGAAACTCGACTGGGAAAGAACTTCTTTGACTCTCGGTCAGGATTGGATGCCGTTCGCCCCCGTAAATCCTGCATCGCTCGCCGCCGCCGCCATACCGCAATTGGCCGCTGCCGGTAATAACTGGGCCCGTATTCCGCAGATCCGCGTCGATCATAAGATCGGAAATCATCTAACCATTACTGGAGCGATCCTTGCTCCGCAAACTGGCGACCACCCTTCAGGCTCTACATTTTTTCTTCAGCCAAATTCCGGAGCAATTTCGAGAACACCGTTTCTTCAATCGCGTATCGCTTTTGCTGACAAAGACTGGCTCGGGACCAAAAAACTCGGAACTATCGGGGTTTCGGCACACTATGGACAATCCAAGATTCCTCTTGGAACGACTTCGGCGGGCAGCGAAGTCGAATCGGTCGGCATAGCACTCGACTGGAACATCCCGCTGCACAGACGCGTTGGCTTATCAGGCGAAGGTTTCTTTGGACGCAATCTCGGCGGCTTTCAGGCAGGTATCTTTCAAGGGGTCAACACAGAATTTGCATACCGCGATGGCTCAACAATTCGTCCGGCGGGTGCACGGGCCATCGGGACGAAAGGCGGGTGGGCGCAGATCGGTTTTACACCTGACTTGTTCAAAGATCGTTGGACGCTTTATGCGTCGGTAGGTCTAGACGATCCGCATGACCAGGATCTAACCAGCGTATCGAGGTTCAACTTCCGCTCACGCAATCTGGCGCTTGCCTTTAACACCATCTACAAGGTGACACCGCAACTGTCGTTCGGAGCGGAATACCGTCGATTCGTGACCCAATATTTCGTGACGGGACGACGAACAAGCCAACACATAAATCTGGCAGCCGCCTATTCGTTCTAGTCAGGAGGGAGCGGGTGGATTCGCCATAGAACCCGGGCCGTCGTGAATCTCTGCCGGTCGTTCAGCCCTTTTCTTCTATTCTAGCCTCCGGCAGCGCTAGATATTCGTACGAGGTGGCCCAACCGTTGATCCTGTTCCTCGGCAACCACCAAAATGATTTGCGGGTTACCAAGGGGAGGTGCGGCCAAGACCTGATCCGTCGTGTTGAAGCCACTCTTTTGGTGGTTCAACTCCCCCCCCTGAATTTCGCCCGAAGATATTCTTGAGAAAACGAACGGTCACCTCAGAAAAAAGGCGGCCCATAAGCTATTGAAAATGAATAGGTTAATTGGTACTGGGGACGGGAATCGAACCCGTACGTCCCTAAGGACACAGGATTTTAAGTCCACCGGCGGACACTTTCGGACGGCAATAGACACGTGGTGGACAATGGCGAGCGAGAGATCGTAAGTTCAAATCTAACCGTGGGTATCGTTTTGTAGGCATCAAACCGATACGCGGAGGCGTAAGCTTACATCGACACTTACCGCTCTCGGCAGTTTCTTAAGTTAGTACTAGCGGCTAGCGTTTGGTGGTGGCGATCTTGTTGATTTTTGCTAGATTTTCTACGGCATTTTTCGTTATAGAATTTCCCTCGCCGAGGTGGGCTTGGGCGTTATCAACAGCTCGTTGCGATAGGATCTGTGCCTCGGCGATCCGTTTTTGAGCAACAAGGTTTTCGGTCAGCGCGATCCAGTTAGGGATGATCCGCGCATAGTTTTTCTGGGCCTGTTTTTCGCTGACATCTAATCCTCTTCGCAGAAAGCTCTCACCTTCGATCAGCTTACCACGCTTCATCAAAACGCTCCCTAGCGTGACAAATGCACCGACGGCAAACACACTGTTTTGGGTATTCAGCGATTCGTACATCGCGACCGACTCGCGTGCACATTTCTCTGCCGTATTCAAGTCGAGCTTCTGACCGGACGCTCTCGCCTGGGCATTCAAATTATTTGCCAGATAACGATTACTGTTCCCAAGGGTTGATCTAATTATTCGTTCTCCCTCGGAAAGTTCATGTTGAGCTTCATCCGTTGCAGTTCTGTCAAGAAAGCTCTCTCCGAGAAGTGTTCTTGCAATACCAAATTCCCAGCGTGGTTTGCCGGAAAGTTGGGAATAGACGGCGACACCTTGTCGCAGAAGCTCCTCGCCACGCCCGTTATCACCCATTTTGGCGATCGCATCGGCGGCGACTATCCAAAGTGGGAACGTCGCGAAGGCGCCGACCTTATCCGCAGCGACACAGACGTCAAGATCTACAAACTGACGGTCAATTACTACAAACGCGGATACGTTCTCGCGAAAATACCAAGCCGCCCATACTGCCGGTCACGCTCATGGATCGTTCGTCAACGCGGAATGGCCGTTGATCTGGGCGAGGGCGGTGAGTTTATTAAGTGTCAGTAATGCAGTCGGAAAGAAATTGGAGAAAATTATGAAACAACATAAAAGCAATGCGATGATTACCGCGACTGTCCTCGTCGGTCTCACGCTTGGATGCGGCAACTGGAGCAATTTGACTTCGACATCGAATGCAAACAATTTAAGTGACAACTCAAATATCGCTTCGGCAAACGCGCCGAAAAAAGCCGCGCCGTCTGATTGCCCGACTTCCGCGCTAAGCGTCACCGAATTCAAATCGAGCGGAAAGAACTACGAGGGCTGTCTGGTAAGCGTGACCGGAAAATTATGGGAAGTGCAAAGCGCAACGGCGGCGCTGATCGAACAAAACGAGCGAACGGATTATAACGGCGTGCTTTATATCGGCGTCAATTTTTCCGACAATCGGTATTTTGATATTCAATCAAAGATCTCAAAGATGAAGATCGATCAGCAGTACGACCGGCTTCCTGTCGTGACGTTTTCGGGTTCGGGTGAGACGAACAGCGGCTACACGGGGTTAAAGAACGCCGTTTTGACAGATTCGCGCGGCTATTAGCGCTCGCCCGTGCTGGTCATTCCAGTCGGTAGATCATCACGAATTTGGAACCGCGGAAGTAATGTTGAATTACCATTCCTGGATGACGATTCCCAGTTGTTTATCCTTGATCGCAAATTCTTTTGCACCCCAAGGCCGAACCGTGATCTTGCTGAGGTTTGGGTGGAGCAACTCGGGGTTTGACGACGAAACACCAGCGAAGACCTCTTCGATGTTATTGGTCACCAGCCTGAACTCAGGGTTATGCTCGTGGGCCAATTCTTTGTTCTCGAAAAGATTGATGCGTAACCCGTCCTTGGCGACAACGCAGAATGGCTGCTTTGCGCCCAATTCATCATGTTCGATCTCGAATTGCAAACAGTCAACGAATAGCCGAATGCCGTCGTTGATATCGGTATAGAAAACATTTGGTACAAGCTTGGTGAATCGCATTAGATCTTCAATTTCTCTCTTAAATTTAACTCGTAAATATTCATCTCGCCGCTGTCCGTCTCGTGGTCGTTAGTGCTCACGGGGTCCCCGCCGCCGAGGTATCCGGATTTCGCTCAACGCTCACGGTACTGCTTTAGAGCGTCAAGGCGATTTTGAGCTAAAACGGTTCGCGGGTTTTCCGCACCCTGCGACTGTTTTAGGCTCTCGAAACTCTCGAGCAGAAGCGTCTCGGCTTCGGTGAACTTCTTTCGCGTCGTCAAACACTCGCCCAAGGCGCTTTTTGCCAGGGCGATCATAAAATGTCCTTGCGGGAGATTTTTTTCACGCAAGTCGACCGCGTCGCGCAGGTGTTTTTCGGCTTCCGTGGATCTCCCCGATTTGTTGAGTATCAAACCTTGGAT
>JBEBGA010000497.1:0-1849 GCA_040081695.1 Pyrinomonadaceae bacterium | reverse complement strand
ATAAGAGACAGGCGCAGCTTCGTAACGGGATATCCAAGAGGGCGAATCATTTCAATTGCGAATGGATTCACGGTTCCCACCGGATGCGATCCGGCGGAGTAGCCAACGAAGCGTCCTTTGGATTCGACGGTGGCGAGCGCTTCAGCCATGATCGACCGCGCTGAATTTCCAGTACAAAGAAACAAAATGTTGTATGTATACATGTCGTGCGGATCGTTTCTCTGGTTTTTTTAAAGTGATGCTGAGAGAGTCTCCATCGCGGTTTATGCGAAGCATTTCATTTTTTCTAGCGCTTTCCCCGGTAAAAAACTAACGGGTCTTGCGTCAAAAACCACTCGCGAAAGATCCCGAGAACGCGCTTTTCTCTCTTTTTGCAGGCTTTCTCCTGTTGCGCCGCTTGGATGACACGTTTACCTGGTTGCATTGCATAACGCGCATTGACCAAAAAACCAGGAGCGGCCTCTGCTTGATTGGATTATCGGCGACGAATATGAACAGAGTATTACAACCATCGCATGGAAAAAGGCACCACCGCACGCCGGCGCTGGACAATTCATAGGCTCTAATAAGCCTGAGAAATTCGACATGGCGGCTGCTCAAAAGGGACGCCGATTTTTTAAACATTTTGCGATTGATTGACTCGACTTAGTGAATAGTCATAAAGGACTATAAACGTAATAAAAATGTAATTAATGGTGATTTTCTTCACCAATAGGCCAGTCATAGTGAAAGGGAGCTTCAGTTTCGGAAACTGGATGCCGATATAACGATAGTTCTTAATCACCGTATCGGAGTTCCCTATGGGAGTCGCGAGCATAACGAAAGCCGCGCCAGTGATGCCGTCACTGGAAACGTGCTTCGAAGTAGCTAAAACAACGGGTGCCCGCCATGCAATCCAAACGTTCAATGACACGCCGCAACGCCAGTTTGTTTTCATTACGGATGGTCAGTTGCAGGATGTGCCTACGATAAGACATCTTCTGCGCTTCCTTGAGCCTGTCAGTGTCGATGCGGTATGCCATAGCATTCTGGAACGTTTTCTGACCGATGACACGCTCTATGCATTGCCCGTAGTCGACCGCTCGGGAAAACCCGTCGCGCTGGTGGACCGCAGACGCTGGCTGGAATTCTTTGGAAAGCCCTTTACGCGGGAGCTCTTCGGTCGCCGTAACGTCCTCGAGTTACTCCGATACGATGGTTATGAGAACACCGAACCTATTATTGTTGAGGATAGTTGCAGTGTTGAAGACGTTGCGCGAATCGTGATCGACGCCGGTATTCAGCACATGGTCACCGGTGTATTAATTTGCAGCCAGGGTCGTTATTGCGGTGTTGCCAATGGGCACGACCTGCTCAATGTCATAACCCAGCGCAAACAGGCTGAACTCTATTACCTCGCCCACTATGACAACTTGACCGGTATTCCCAACCGGGCGCTGTTGGGAGATCGTCTTGGTCAGGCGTGCCGCGATGCTGCGCGCAAGGAAAGCCTGGCCGCACTTCTTTTCATTGACATCGATCGCTTCAAGCAAATCAATGACGCACTCGGTCACAGTGCTGGTGATGGTGTGTTGCGCAAAATTGTAGACCGGCTCAAAGCAGCTGCGCGCCGTACTGACACCGTGGCGCGGTTGGCTGGCGATGAGTTCGTGATTCTTATGGAGGATTTCTCCAATCCCGCCGAAGTGGCTTTGGTTGCGGGGCGGGTAGTGCAATCCATGCAGGAACCGATTGAGTTGCTGGGCCATTCGCTGGTTGTTACGGTGAGCGTTGGCAGTGCAATCTATCCCACAGACGATACCGACATTAATACCTTGCTCGCCAAGGGCGACGCCGCGATGTATGAGGC
>JBEBGA010000496.1:0-1854 GCA_040081695.1 Pyrinomonadaceae bacterium | reverse complement strand
AATCTGTTTGAGAAAAAGCCGCAAAGAATGGATACGACCTACAAAAATCGCGGTCTGGATACGAATCTCGACACACCGATGTGGGGCGAATTGCCGAAAGTCTGGCTCGACGAAATTCCAAAACCGGGCGCTGCCGGGCCGACGCAGCGGAGAATTACTTTTCGTCAGCTTCTGCAGCACCGATCGGGTTTTGACGATCAGTGGAATGCGAGCGAAAAAGGCGGCCGCGACTTTCTTGAGTATCTCCGCGACGGATTTCTCGCCTCGCAGTACGACCAGCGGGAGTACTCGAATATGAATTTCGTCATGGTCGGCTACATGATCCCGCTGCTCGAACGCCATCATCTGAACTACGCGGTCGATGAAGCGAACGCCGGCAAATCCAAGGCTGCAGCCGATGCAAATGCACGCCTGATGATCGGCGGTGAGATGGACAAGATCGTCCGCACTTTTGTCGCCGACAAATTCGCTCCAAAAATGAACATGAGCTGCAACGCGACCAAGGATTACGCTTCGACCGCTGCCTACGGTTATAGCTCGATGAGCGATACGACGGGCGTCATTGCAAGTGCAATCGAAACCAAGGGCCATTGCGGCGGCGAGGGCGGCTACTATATGTCGGCACGCGATTTTGCCAACTATATCGCGCACTTCAGCATGACCGACAAGGTTGTCTCTAGGACTGTGCGGGATCAGATGTTCAATGAAACAATGAACCCGAACGACCGCATGGTCTGGGCCGGTGCCAACGGCGACAATTGGATGAACACAAACTTCAATATGCCAAACATCGCCTGGTCAAATGGCGGGACAAACGGCACGCGGACTGTCTTGCTTAGATTGCCACAGAACTACTACCTAATGGTCTTCAGCAATATGAGAAACGACAATGCCGGACAGAGCCCCGGACAGCTTTACAACTTCGGCCTCGCCGCATTCAAAGCGGGTTTGCAGCATAATTTCTAGGCTGTAAACGGTAATTTGCACCAATCAATGCTGCGGACACGTCCGCGGCATTTTTTATTTTAAACGAATGATAGGTTTTCGCGATCTCCAACGCATTTGTATATGAAGCCGATAAAGTCGGCAAAATTATTTGCGGAGAAATACAATGAAAAAACTATCTCTTAAAGCTATCTTCATCGGACTATTTACGATATCTCTTTTTGCTTCGGCTACAGCAACAGCAAACGCGGCGACTTTGACAGTTACAAAATCAACCAACAGCAACGACGGCGTGTGCAATGCCGATTGTTCGCTTCGCGAAGCGGTCGATGTTGCGCTATCCGGCGATACTATCGTCTTCAATTCAAATCTCGTCGGACAGACCTTTACGCTCGGCGGCAGCGAGATCGTGATCGACAAAACGCTCACGATCAACGGAGATATCGACGGTGTAAACGTCGTATTCCTTTCGGCCGAGGGGGCAAGTCGGCACTTTAATGTAACGTCTGGCACATTCGCGCTTACCAATATGATCCTCGTTCAAGGGAGCGGCTCGGAAGGCGGCTCGATATTTGCCGCAAATGGTGGTAACACGAGACTTGACCGTGTTGCGATCCGCGGTAACAACGCTATTTTCGTTGGTGCAATGAGTGTCGGGACTGGACTACACAGGATCACAAATTCTTCTTTTTCCGGCAACTCTGCACCGGATGGTTGCTCGGCAGTGAGGGGGCGAGCAGGAGGAAACTTGTTTATGGCGAACGTCACCCTGGCCGGAAACGACGCGGCGTCCAATTTCGGCGCGATCTGCATCTTTGGAGCAGCAAAGATCCGCAACTCGACCATTGTGAACAACTCAGCCGCACAAGGAGCAGGGATCACTCTGTTCGGCACTGCAACACTCGAGAT
>JBEBGA010000495.1:0-1854 GCA_040081695.1 Pyrinomonadaceae bacterium | reverse complement strand
CGATCTCGCAATTCTCGAAGCGACAACGTTCCCGGACGCATGTTTTATGGTCGTCGCCGGCGAAGGCTGGCACAAAGGCGTAGTCGGCCTCGCCGCCTCGCGTGTGGCGGAGAAATTCTATCGGCCCACTATCGTTTTCTCCCTCGAAGACGGCATCGCCACCGGCAGCGCCCGCAGCATCAAAGGTTTTGACCTATTCGAAGCCCTCGGCTCCGTATCCGATCTGCTCGAATCTTTCGGCGGCCACGTCATGGCGGCGGGCATGAAAGCTAAGCATGAAAATATTGAGGCCTTGCGGACACGGCTTCACGAATACGCCGACGCGAAGATCCCTGTCGACGAACGCACCCCGGAATTATTGATCGACGCAGTTGTCACGACCGAAACGCTCAGCATCGGGCTTGTAAACGAACTTGCCGCTTTTGAGCCATTCGGTGCCGGAAATCCGAAGCCTGTCTTTGTTACACGCGACCTTACACTTCGCGATGAGCCGTTTGTGATGAAAGAAAAGCACCTCAAGCTAAAGCTTTATGACGCCAACGGAAAAGTGTTCGAAGCCGTCTGGTGGGATGGCGTCGCCAAATCAAAGGGGCAAACGCTCGCACCCAATTCCCGCATCGAACTAGCTTACGTTGCCGAGGCAAATACGTGGCAGGGAAATACCCGGCTGCAACTTGTCGTCGAGGATCTCAGAGCAGATAATTAGAGCAGTTGTCGGTGATCGGTTGTCAGTGGTCAGTGGCGGAAAAAAGAAGCTAGTTTTGACTGAAAAGGATACAAAAAACCTGAGTGATTATAGTCTGCGGGCAAAATTGCCGCAGATCTTTCGCTATGCAGCACTCGGATTGCTGGGCATCACGATAATCGCGGTCGTCGTCGGATTTTACCGCTCGCGTAACACGACGCCGTTCAAACTAAAGAGCGAACACACACAACTTTCAACCGAGGTTGTCGCCGAGGTGACAGGTTACGAGCGCTTAGAGACGGATAATGGCGTGGCAAAATATTACGTCAAAGCCGATTACGCCAAGACATTCTCCGACAAGCATCAGGAACTAGAAAACGCCTATTTTGAGATATTTGACGACGCCGGAAACCCGGCTGACAAGCTTTCCGCCCAAAAGGTATTGTACGTGCCCGAAGAAAACAAAAATTTTACGGCGTACATGAATGGCAACGTAAATATCGAGAGTCGCGACCGGCTCAAGGTAAAGACAAATAACATCACTTACAGTAAAGCGACCGAAACGGCCGATGCCGACGAGCTGGTCGAGTTTGAACGAGATAATATTCGCGGACGCTCGTACGGAGCTTCGGTAAAGATCGGTGAAAAGCGGCTCGATCTGCTCAAAGATGTGGAAGTCGAGGCGTTTGACTCGCCCGAATTGGCAAAAGCCGGCGTTCGTTACGCGAAGGTCAACGCTGCGTCTGCCACATTCGATCAGGTCGCGAACCAGTTGAGTCTTAGCAACAACGTCGCCATCGCCATTGAATCAAGATCAAATTCGACAGGCAGTATGGTTAAAACCGATATCACCGCCGGACGTGCGACTTTGATTTTATCAAACGAAAAACCTGAACAAGCTGCTTCTGGTGACATGATGGCGAGCACGCAGGTAAAGCAGTTTGAGTTGTTCGACAACGTGCGTATCAACTCGGCCGAGGCGGGGCTTTCACCGACGACGATCAACGCCGGTTATGCTCTGTTCGACAAGGCATCAGACCGCTACGAACTAAAAGGCAACGTCCACATCGTTACGACTTCCGGCGGAAAACCGACTGACATCAAAGCCTCAAATGCGACATACGACCAGGCCGCTCTTAAGATCGCTCTTACAGGCGGTGCCGAGATCA
>JBEBGA010000012.1:0-25930 GCA_040081695.1 Pyrinomonadaceae bacterium | reverse complement strand
GACGCGCGCGCGGATGTGTTCGCGCTCGGCATCTGTCTCTACGAAGTGCTGACCGGCCGGCTCCCATTTCAAACGGAAAACGAATTTGAGCTGATGAAGGCGCAGACGGAGAGGATGCCGACACGCCCGCGCGAGATCAATCCGGCGATCTCCGAGGCGGTCGAGGCCGCAATTCTTAAGGCAATACAGAAAGAACCCGATGCTCGCTTTCAATCGGGTGGCGATTTTCGTGCCACGTTGCTTGAGGCCGGATTTAGTGGCGACGGACAGATGCATGGTGCGACAGGGATGTTTAATAAACCCTCGACCAGGCCATCAAATCCGCCTGTTTCGGCTAGCGACGCAAAAACGCTCGTATCGGCTGAGATCGCTCCGGCGATGAAAGAGACTAGATTGGGTGAGCCGGCACCGTCGGCAGCGGGCGCCGCGATGAAAGCAACTCGGCTCGGCGAACCCGTTACAGCTCCTGTGTCGGGTATGAAAGCCACCCGGCTGGGCACGATGAGCGAAGCCGCCGGTCAGAGCACCGCCGCCCCCGCATCATTCTTTAGCAAGTTAACGGCTGTCCATTACGCAGCTGCCGGGTTGGTCGTGCTATTTCTGGTCGGTCAACCCCTGCTAACACCGAGACAAAAACCAATACGCAGAGCCAACGCCCCGAGATCATCACCCGTCAGCCAGAGGCATCACAGTCGCAAGCGGCTCCGTCCCTAAATTCTAACAGTTCGTCTCCGCCTCTAGGCGGTCAGCCCGGTGAATTGACGCCGATCGAGTCAAAGCCAAAAGGGGACAACCCGGCAAGCGAAGCACCAAAACCGGCACCACCAAAAAAAGCACCGCCTAAGCCCAAGGGTGGTAAAAAGAGTGCTGAGGATCTTTTAACTGGAGATTAGAGGAGTATTGGTCATGAAGTATCGTACCATTGTCCGATTCGTTATTGCGATTTCGATCTGCTTTGGGTTGATGGCCGGTTTCGGTCACGCACAATATAAGGGTAACCCCGTCAAAAAAGAAAAGCTGCTGAAGGTTTTGCGGACGAAGCAGCTTTCGACCGGCGAGATCGTAGCCGTAATAAAAAAGAACGGGGTTGATTTTAAGGTCACATCTGCCGTAGAACAAGAACTTGCCCGCGTCGGGGCTCGCCCGGAGATAGTGAGTGCCGCAATAGCAAATTACCGGGCGTTAGTGACACAAAAGCAGCCCGTCCTGACACCGGTCGAGACTCAGGCCGAGACTCAGGCCGAGGACTACGACGAATTGTATGATCAGGCATACGATACGTTGAGCCGCATGGCGACGGTGACATCTCTGGATCAAGCTGCTCAAATTTCCCGTTCCGTTATTGAAATTAGTAATCAGGCGGTAAAGCTAGATCCGACACGGCCCGATGCCTATAAGCTGATCTGTACGAACTATATTTTCATGCAGAATTTTGCCGAGGCTGGGCGTAACTGTCAGTTGGCAGTCGATCGCGGCGGCAGCCTCGCTTTTCCTGTATATCATCTTTCCGGAACGCCGCATATTGAGACGTTATATGTCGGCAAGAACTGGTTGTCCATCGAGTCGAATCAGAAATTATTTCAGTTCACAGGAGCTGAGGTGTCCAACCTGCGACGCGAAAATGATTATGATCTGGGGACTGCCAGCGTTGCTGTTTTCAGTATGCAAACATATAAGGATGGCAGGCAGGACTTGTGGTATTACACTCCGGGTAACACCGGAACAGCGCAGGAAGCAAATATGATAATGCAGCTAATCACCCGCAACTCGCTTGGCGGTAGATAGGATGTGATCGATATGAAATTCAATATTTTTTTACGCTCAGTCGTCTTATTAATAATAGTCATTTCTACGTCCATAGGTGTACTTGCTCAGTACAAGGGCAATCCGGTCAAAAAAGATAAATTGATCAGTGTGCTACGCTCGCGGCAGTTGCAGACCCGCGAGATAGTTTCTGTGATCAAATCGAACGGCGTTGATTTTAAGGTGACGGACAGCGTACAGGCCGAATTGATGGGCGCCGGTGCCCGGCCTGAGGTCATTGCGGCCGCCAAAGCTAATTATCGCGCCGGAGCCACAACGCCTGTCCAGACTGGCAACACTAGCTCTGGCAAAACTTTTTCCGGTCAACCAATGACCAAAGATGCGATTGTCACTCTGCTCAATAACGGCGTGACTGATGCGCAGGTCCGAAATAACGTGACAAGCCGCGGCGTTAACTTTAAGCCTACGCCCTCGGACAAAAATGAGATCAAAGGAGCCGGCGGCAGCGTTGCTCTCATAACGCTGATCGATAAAAGCTATAACAATCCGAATCAGGGTTCAGCAGGTAACAACGATACGGGCGGCGGTGGCGGCAGTTATGACGCTCTCGTGGACAAAGCCGTTAATGAGTATGATACGCAGAAAAATGTCTCGGCTTCGATCTCGACACTGCAGTCTGCGATCGCATTGAACCCATCGGAATCAAGGGCTTATCAGTTGCTCGGGTTTAGCTATTTGTACGGGCAAAAGAATTTTGGCGAAGCCGAAAAGTATATGAAACTTGCGATCGACCGTGGGGGCAGCGCCGTATTTCGCGTGTTTCACGATCACGGAGCCTTGATGACAGACACCTGTACCGGTTCGCTGTTTGTTTCTAGAGATACCGTTCGATATGAATCAGACGACAACATTCACACCTTTGAAACGTCTGATGCAGGTATTAAAGAAGTAAAGATGGGCAATAGATTTGCCTCGATGTTCAACGTTAGACAAGGCTCATTCAAGATCTCGCTAAAGAGTGGTGAGAACGACAGCAAAAACTACAATTTTGCTCCGGCGACGAATGATTCACAGGAATCAAAGATGATCATTCGAATGATAGGAAAATGATCGCCGACGATTGCGTTCATTTGAAAAAGGGTGCTTTTGAGCACCCTTTTTTGGTCCGGTCCGGACCAGGTGGACCAAGATGGACCAAGGGTGGACCAAATCGGAAAAATACGACAAAACCGGAAAAATACGTCGGAATCTATGAAGCGCGGGCGTCTTTGACGATCTGGATAAACTGTTTTGCCCGTTCGGTGACGATGTGGGCGTTGCCTTCGCGAATCGCTTTAACATCGACGAGGTCGGTGCCGACGCCGAGAGCGGCTGCACCCGCTTTGATAAAATCAGCCGCCGTCGTGAGCGATACTCCGCCGGTCGGGATGATCTTGACCTGCGGGAACGGGCCTTTTAGGTTCTTTACATAGCTTGCACCGCCGACCGAGCCGCACGGAAAAACCTTTACAAAATCAACGCCTGCACTCCAAGCAGTGATGACCTCGGTCGGTGTCAGGACGCCCGGACAGATCGGGGCACTGTAACGATGACACAGCGAAATGGTGTCGAGATTAAGCGCCGGGCTGACGATGAACTGAGCACCGGCAAGCAAACACGCACGAGCCGTTTCAGGATCAAGAACCGTTCCGGCACCAACGAGCACTTCGCTACCGTATTTATCGGCGACCTTTTCGATCACCCGCACAGCACCAGGCACTGTCATCGTGATCTCAAGCACATTCACGCCGCCGGCCTTGATGGCCTCAATAACCTGCATCGCCTCATCGGCTGACGAAGCCCGGCTATATAGAATAAGCCGCTTCTATTATGGCCTATTGCTTTTGCTTATTGCTTACAGCTCACCTCGCAACGCGAGCACCGCCGCCTTTCATTACTCTGAGAACATCCGCGAGGCCGACCGTTGTTGTGTCGCCCGGCGTGGTCATTGCTAATGCTCCGTGAGCGGCGCCGCAGTTGACAGCCCATGACGGGGATTCGCCGGTCAGGAATCCGTAGATCAGGCCCGAGGCAAACGAATCGCCGCCGCCGACTCGGTCAAAGATGTCGAGGTCAGGCCGCATGATCGCCTGATAGAGCTGGCCTTCGGTAAAGCAGACAGCTCCCCAATCATTGACCGACGCCGTTTTAGCATTACGAAGTGTTGTTGCCGCGACCGCAAAATTTGGAAAATCAGCGACCGCTCGGCGGATCATTTTCTCGAAATTGACGATGTCGAGTTTTGAGTGGTTCTCGTCCTGCCCCTCGACCTCATACCCGAGACAGGCGGTAAAATCCTCTTCGTTGCCGATCATCACATCTACATACTGGGCGAGATCGCGATTGACCTCTTGCGCCTTTGCCTGGCCGCCGATAGCTTTCCAGAGCGAGTCGCGATAGTTGAGATCGTACGAGATGATCGTGCCGTGCTTCTTTGCACACGCCATCGCCTCTTTGGCGACCTCCGGAGTCGTTTCCGACAAAGCGCAGAAAATGCCGCCGGTGTGCAGCCAACGGGCACCTTCGTCGCCAAATATTTTTTCCCAATCAATGTCGCCTTTCTTGAGTTGTGAAACTGCCGTATTGCCGCGATCAGAGCAGCCGAGAGCCGCACGAACGCCAAAACCGCGTTCGGTAAAATTCATGCCGTTGCGGACCGTGCGCCCGACGCCGTCGTATTTCGTCCATTTGATGTGCGACTGATCGACGCCGCCCTGATAGATCAGATCCTGAACCAAGCGGCCGATCGGATTGTCGGCAAGTGCCGTCACAACCGCCGCGTCAAGGCCAAAACAGCGTTTCAGACCGCGGGCAACATTGTATTCACCGCCGCCTTCCCACACTTCGAACGACCGCGTTGTGTGTATCCGCTTATCGCCCGGATCGAGCCGCAGCATGACTTCGCCAAGGGAAACGATGTCCCATTTACATTCGTCCTTTGATTTGATCTTCAACATAAATTTCTAACGAGCCATCCATCCGCCGTCCACGACGAGGATATGGCCCTGCATATAATCGCTCGCGGGCGATGATAGAAAAACCGCCGATCCGGCAATATCGTCCGGAGCTCCCCAGCGTCCGGCGGGGATGCGTTCGAGTATCTGGCGGTTACGCGTTTCGTCTGCTTGCAGCGGAGCCGTGTTTTTTGTCGCTATATATCCCGGAGCGATCGCGTTTACATTGATATTGTGTTTGGCCCACTCGTTTGCCAAAGCCTTGGTCAGGCCGGCAACGCCGGATTTTGAAGCCGTGTAAGCGGGAACCGTGATCCCGCCCTGAAACGAAAGCAAGGATGCAATATTAACGATCTTGCCGCTACCTTGCCCGATCATGTGCCGTCCGGCGGCCTGCGACAACCTGAATATGCTAGAAAGGTTGACCTCGATGACATCTGCCCAGTCCGCTTCGGAAAAGTCCACAGCCGGTGATCGACGGATCATTCCGGCGTTGTTTATCAAAATATCGATCCTGCCAAATCTATTGATGACCTCGGCGATCAGTTTTGCAGGGACGCTCTTATCAGCCAGGTCTCCCGCAACTTCGGACGAACTGCTGCCAAGCTTTTCGATAGCCGCGACCGTTTCGCTTGCTCCGCCTGTTTTACTCGCATGGCAAATGACGGTTGCTCCGACCTCGGCCAAGGCGATAGCTATAGCCTGACCAATGCCCGACGACGAACCTGTTACAAACGCAACCCGGCCGTCCAGCCTGAATTTGTCGATGATCCCCATTTATTATTTGAGCTGGCAGATGTCCAAAACATTCATGTCGGTGTAATCGAGATTTTCGCCGCCCATCGCCCAGACAAAACTGTAATTCGACGTTCCGACGCCCATATGGATCGACCACGGCGGTGACAAAACGATCTCTTCGTTTTTCATCGTCATCGTCCGCGTGCTCTCGGTCTGGCCCATAACGTGCAGGATCCTCGACTTTTGGTCGAAGTCAAAATACAGATAAACCTCCGAGCGGCGTTCGTGAATATGCGGTGGACAAGTGTTCCATACGCTGCCCGATTCAAGCGATGTCAGGCCCATCACGAGCTGCGACGACTCGCAAACACCCGGAATTATCATCTGATAAACCGTCCGCACATTAGCCGTCTCAGGCGAGCCAAGGTGCAGTTTGTTCGCGTCCTTTGCGGTCAAAAGCCTAGTCTCGTAACGCTTATGGGCAAGCGTCGAAAGCAGGTAAAACTTCGCGGGTTTTTTCGGGTCGTCGGATTCGAACGTGACTTTTTCCGACTCTTTCGCAATGTAAAGACAATCTTTTTTGCCCAGTTTGTATTTTTTGCCGTCAACGGTAACCGTACCTTTTCCGGCACCGATGTTGATCACGCCCATTTCGCGGCGGTCAAGGTATGGCCTGCCTTTTGCGGACGCAGGTTCGGTGTGCGTGGGCAGGACGAGCTTTTTCTTTTGCGGAACGGCACCGCCGACAGCGATGCGGTCAAAGTGTGAATAATGCAGCCGCACCTCGTCCTTTACGAACGAATTCTCGATCAGATAAAGCTCACGCAGCTCTTCATTCAACGCTCCGTAAATAGAATCCGGATGGGTCGCATAAAACGTCTTTCGATACATAAGGGTCTTGTGATTGTTCTATAAACTAACCGTCTGTTCGGCCCAAAACTGAAATTCGCGATGTTTCAGTATTTCGGCCTTTGCCTGGATATCACCGCTTGCCGTTTTGCGAACGTGTTCAAATAGCCGCGTGCCCGCCTGTTCGATCGTCTCGGTGCCCTCGATCACGTCACCGGCGGATATGTCGAGGTCTTGAGACATTTTTTCAAAAACGCGATTGTTTGACGCGAGCTTTAAGACAGGGGCGATGGCGTTGCCGATCGTCGTCCCGTTGCCGGTGGTAAATACAACGACGGTCGCACCAGCGGCCACGAGTCCGGGCGTCGATTCCTGATCATAGCCGGGACCCTGCATCAGATTGATGCCGCGAGAGGTTGGTGTTTCGGCGTACTCGATAGTGTCTTCGATGCGGGTTGTGCCGGCTTTGACGATCGCACCGAGCGATTTGATGGTGATGTTCAACAGGCCGCCGGCCTTATTCCCCGTGCTCGGGTTTTGTCCTAGTACGCCGCCAAATTTTGACGCGTATTCTTTGTACCAATCAACGAGGGCATAGACCTTGCGGCCCGTTGCCGAATCTTTTGCTCGGTTTGCCAATATGTGTTCTGCACCGCAAAACTCCGGCACCTCGGTCAGCAGCACCGTACCGCCGCTTTTTACAAGCAGGTCTGAACAATAGCCGAGAGCGGGATTTGCCGAGATGCCGGAAAAACCGTCGGAAGAACCACACTTAACTCCGAGGACCAGTTCGCTCACCGGAAATTCTTCGCGGAAAGTTTCATTGACGACCGGCAGCATCTTTTCGACCTCTTTTAGGCCGATCTCGATCGCCGATTGCGTGCCGCCGACATCCTGTATGCCGATCTTAAAGACAGGCTTTTGTATCGGCTTGTCGCGATTTGTCAGATATTTCTCGACAAAGGTAAGGTTTGTTTTCTCGCAGCCCAGGTCGATCAATATTACACCGCCGACGTTTGGATGATCGGCGTAATTCGAGAGCGTACGCATCATCAAATCGAGATTTGACCCGTCCTGACAGCCGCAGCCCTTGTTGTGCGGGATAGCGACGACGCCATCCACATTCGGAAATTTCTCGCGGCTGTAATGCAGGAATTCGGCCATCATCGAGATCTGCGTCGCTTCGTGGCTGGCGCACATTGATGTCGGTACGATCAGCACAAAGTTTCGCGTTCCGACTCGTCCGTCAGGACGGCGAAAGCCCATAAACGTCTCGATCTCACTAGCGTCAAAATAATCCGGTGCGGGCGTGTGCAGATCGTCCGGCAGGTCGCGAACGACAGGCACATCATCGCTCATATTTTCATGCGTGACCCACTCGCCCTTTTCTATTCCAAGGCTCGTGCCGATGGGCTGGCCGTATTGGCGTACAAACTCACCGACTGGTATTGCTGCCGTCGCAAAGCGATGCCCGGGCGGTACGGCTTGCGGAATTGTGACAGTTTCGCCCGACACGAGCGCGACCTTAAGCCCGTCGTGCATCTCGTTTTTGACGACGGCGACATTATCGTCAGGGTTGACGATGATCGCATAGTCGCTAATGGCGACGGCTTTTTCTGCAATGATATCCAACATAATTGTCACGCTATCAGATCGGGCAAAACATACGAACGAACATCGGGATGAAGCCTGATAAGCAGACCCGGATTTTCGTCAGTTTGACGGGCAAGCACCGTCTCGTCAGATGAAAGTTCGGTCTCGATCATTCGCTTAAAACTTTCACGCTTTGCCGGTGCGGTCGATGCATCGACGATCGACTGGACGATCCGTTTTGCGCCGAGAATCGCCGCAGGGCCGAGTGTCAGGATGTGCGTCGCATTTCTGCATTCTGTCTCATCCGCGTCGGAAACGCTGCTACCGCCGACCTTAAATTTTTTAATGTGATGCTCGAGTATGCTCTGACTGATCGGGATGATGCCCGCAAAATCGTCAAATCCGGCACCGCAGCCCGGCTTGATATAGCACAGATGCGATGCGGCCTCAGCCTCGGGCCCAAGACCCAAAAAGAACAGGTCGATGCCGCCAAGCGAATCGAGCTTTTCCAGATAACTGGTCAACGCACCCTCAAGGTCGTCAGTTTCTGTCAGCATCGGCGTAAAGCTTTTGACCTTTGCAAAAAACTTGTCACCAAGCAGACGCTCAAAATCGCGGACAAAACTCAAACCGTTCGCCATTCGCATCGGGGCAAGCGCGTCCTGCGTAAAGACATGAAGCCGTCCGAGCAGCTCGTCTATCTCATCGGTTTCGACAAGGGCATTTATCAAGCGGTACATCGCCTGAGCCCCGCGACCGCCGAGCAGCACCATTGCAATGTCGCCGGGCTTTTCATTGGCGTAGGCGATCAGCTCGTCGAGCATCGCGCGGCCGACCGCATCCTCGCTTTCGAGCACGTTATAGTTAAACTCTTGATCACGGCTTATCGGCGTCCTCGATGCGCTGGTATAGCGGAGCCAGACGTTGTTTCCAGCCTCTCGACGCTCGACCGTTCGTTTTGGGGAAGTTTGCCCTTGTGTCACGATGAAAATAGTATAATTGGTTTAACCAATTAAATGCAAGTGATAATTTACCGAAAATGGTAAAGTCTCCGAAACGATATTCTTTTTCCGATAAGTATGAGCAAAGATATACACTTCGGGCGCTTGACTTTTTGACTTGATCTGGCCGACAATGGCGTCACTATCCCCAAATGGTATTACCTTTTAGTTAATTTGCGTCTTCCGGCGTCAAAAAAGAATTTATGAGTTACTCCAAACTTGAACTGACAGGCAAAACTGCGGTCGTGATAGGCGGCACGTCCGGAATTGGTCGCGCCATTGCCCACGGAATGGCCGATGCCGGTGCCGATGTTGTTTGCACGTCACGCCGCGTTGAGCAGGTCGATTCGGCCGCTGCCGAGATCGAGGCTAAAGGCCGCCGCACCATTCGCGTCGCGTCGGATGTGTCGGATCGCGGCTCGCTTGAGGATCTGCTCGGAGAATGCGTCACTGAATTTGGCAAGGTCGATATCCTCGTCAACTCCGCCGGACGCACCAAACGCGAGCCTACACTCGATCTCGACGATGAGACCTGGAACGCCATTCTCGAAACAAATCTGACGGGAACGCTGCGTGCGTGTCAGGTATTTGGCCGGCACATGATCTCGAACGGCTACGGCCGTATAGTCAACATAGCGTCGCTTTCGACATTTGTTTCGCTCTTTGAGGTCGCCGCGTATTCAGCGAGCAAAGCTGCGGTCGCGAGCTTAACTAAATCGCTGGCGATCGAGTGGGCAAAGCATGGCGTTAACGTCAACGCTATCGCCCCCGGAGTTTTCCGCACGGCACTAAACGAAAAGCTGCTCGATGAAACCCCTCGCGGGCAGGAATTTTTAACACGCACCCCAATGGGACGTTTTGGCGATGTAAAGGAGCTTGCGGGAGCGGCGATCTTCCTCGCGTCCGAAGCGGCCAGCTATGTTACGGGTGAAGTATTGGTCGTTGACGGCGGATTTTTGGCAAGCGGCGTAAATCAATAATGACCGAGCTTGAGGAAAAGACAGAACGACTAGTACATATACTGGTCGAGAATGACCTCGACGCGGTGATTATCAACGCCCAACATAATTTTGCGTGGCTGACCGGCGGTGGATCTAACGGGGTCGACTTGAGTCGAGAAAATGGTATTGGCTCGATAATCGTTACTCGTGATGGAGATCGTTTTATTCTTGCAAATGTGATCGAGATCGAGCGGCTACTTGCTGAAGAGGTTTCGGAGGATGATTTTGATCCGATTGATTTCAATTGGCAGGGCGAGAAAGCAAACCCCGCATCCGTTCTCGAAAAAGCTCGCTTTGTTCTTGAAACGAACGCACGGGTTGCTACGGACATCCCGATGTTTTCGGGTATTCCAGCGATCGAAGGAAAAATTGCTGCGTGTCGGTATCAGCTGACGCCGAATGAGGCTGAGCGTTACAGATCGCTTGGCGTCGATGCGGGAGCTGTGATCAAAAAGGTCATTGACAACATAGCTGCGGGCGAATCGGAGATCGAGATCGCAGAAAAAATACGGCACGAATTGGCTCTCGGCGGAATGACATCGGTCGTGACCCTGGTCGCCGCCGACGAGCGTATATCACGATATCGCCATCCGGTTCCGACAGGGAACCCTTGGAGTAAAACGCTGCTGCTCGTCACATGTGCAAAGCGCGGTGGTTTGATAGCAAGCCTGAGCCGGATGGTGTGCATCGGTGATGTCCCCGACGAATTGAAAATAAAGACCGAGGCGGCGGCTTATGTTAACGCTTGTCTGCTCAACGCAACGCGACCGGGTGTGACGGGAGCCGAGCTTTACCAAGTTGCCGCAAATGCCTATACGGAAAAAGGACTTACCGACGAGATCAACCGTCACCATCAGGGCGGAGCAGCAGGATATCGTACCCGCGATTGGGTTGCACATCCGGCGAGCGGCGAGGTGGTTCAGGAAGATCAGGCCTTCGCGTGGAATCCGTCGATCACGGGCACAAAGGTCGAGGAAACATGCATTTTGACGGCGGGCGGAATCGAGGTACTAACCGCTTCGCCAGATTTTCCAACGATCACGACGGTGATCGATGGGCAAACGTATTCGTCTCCCGGAGTTTTATCAATATAGCGAGGTAATTAACGAATGAACGATGATCAGGCCGATATTATTGAGAGCCAGAAACAGCAGGACGATGGCGAGTTTCTTGCCGCTCCCGAGGAATCAGGAAGTTCTGCGGCGGGAGCGGTGATCGCGGGCGTTGGCGATGTCGTCAAACGTGTCGGCCGCTATCGCTGGACGATCTGTGCTTTGCTGTTTTTTGCCTCAGCGATCAACTACGTCGATCGTCAGGTCATCGCTATCCTCAAGCCGACGCTGCAAAAAGAATTTGGCTGGACAGATATCGATTACGGTTGGATCATCTTTGCATTTTCGACGGCCTATGCGCTCGGGTTTATTTTTGCGGGACGCTTTATGGACAAGTTTGGCACAAAGATCGGGTTTACCGTCGCCATTATCCTGTGGAGCATCGGTGCACTGCTGCACGCCTGGTCGGTCGGGGTGGGTGAGGTCGCATTACCGATCCTAACGCCGATCATTAATGGCATCTTGTCGGTAATAAACGCCATCATCACTCCGCTCGGATTTGCTCCGTGGTCGATCGTTCTGTCCGTGTCGGTTGCAGGATTTATCGTAGCGAGGTTCGTTTTAGGACTCGGTGAATCGGGAAACTTTCCCGCAGCTATTAAGACGACAGCCGAGTGGTTCCCGAAAAAAGAACGTGCCCTCTCGACCGGTATATTTAACGCCGGAACCAATGTCGGAGCCCTCGTTACGCCGTTGGTCGTCCCGATACTCGTAGCCATGTGGGGCTGGTACGAAGCTTTTATCGTTACGGGAGCGTTGGGCTTTATATGGCTCGTCTTTTGGCTTTTGATGTACAAACGCCCTGATCAACATCCGCGGCTTTCGGCCGACGAGCTTGCCTACATTCAGAGCGACCCGCCGGAACCTGTCACAAAGGTGCCGTGGACAAAGTTGATCAGATATCGCCAGACATGGGCATTTGCCGTCGGTAAATTTCTGACCGATCCGATCTGGTGGATCTATCTGTTTTGGGTGCCCGACTTTTTACAGCGTCAGCACGGCCTCGACCTCAAATCGTTTGGCCTTCCGATCGCGGTCATCTACATCATCGCAGATGTCGGCAGCGTTGGCGGAGGTTACATTTCGTCGGCTCTCATCAAACGCGGTTACACCATTAACCGTTCGCGTAAGACGGCAATGCTCATATGCGCACTCGCGGTCGTGCCGATCGTCCTGGCTTCGGTCACATCGAGTTTGTGGCTGGGCGTAATATTGATCGGTATCGCTGCCGCTGCTCATCAGGGCTGGTCGGCAAATTTGTTTACACTTACCTCCGACACATTTCCAAAACAAGCGGTCGGATCTGTCGTCGGTATCGGCGGTATGTTTGGAGCGATCGGCGGTATGGTCATCGCCCCGCTGGTTGGCTATATCCTGGCGTCGTCCGGCAGCTACGTGCCGATCTTCATCATCGCGGCATCGGCCTATCTGATCGCTTTGCTACTGATCCACCTGCTTTCGCCTAAGCTTGAGCCGGCAAGTATAGAGGCTTAGATCTGGCTGTTTAATATGAATAACGAGGCCGCCTGAGATATGGCGGCCTTTATTTTTGAAATCGAAACCAATCAATATCTGCGGAACCGGCGTCGTTGAATCTGCCGGGCCGAGTGTAAACAAAGCCGACTTTGGCTCCGATCCAACGCCCTTCGCGGGCGGTAAAAGGTTTGCCGATCGCCATAAAGTTCTTGCCGTCAAGACTATAACTAAAATTGCACACGGCTCCGACGTTTACTTTTACCCGCAAGTACAACTCATTTGATGTGAGCAATTGCGGCGAACTCTCCGTTTCCGGCGTGCCTTTGTCAGAGTCTTTTGCTGTTGCCTGCGAAATGTATGTTTTTCCTCCGCGATTCGTTACGCCGATGAGGGAATAGTCGATGCCCATCACGACCAGCCCAAACCGCTCACCCTCAAATCTCGGTTTGAGCGTCACCTTTGCCGTTGCCGAAAACTCTTCGGCAGGAAATTTTTGCAGCAGCAGATTTGGCAGTTCCCAGAGATTTTTGTAGTCGTTGGGGAGCTGGACCGAGTTCATTCGGAGAACGGCTTTTTCGGGATAGGGAAATGCCCACTCGGCCTTCGGATTGCCGTGCCATTGCCATTGACGTCCGATGGTTTTGGAGTCGAACTCATCACTGTCTTGGGGCGTTTCGATCAGGTATGTTTTTCCAACATTTGGTTTCTTAAATCTTAATACGGGTTCGCCGGTGCCGTCGCCATCCGGATCGGATCCCATAACCGGAAAGCCATTTTTCCAAACTGTTGGCTGTAAATTAACAACCCGGCCATACGCCCCGCGATCCTGAAAGTGGATAAACCACCATTCACCAGTCGGCGTATCGATAAGAGCCCCTTGGTGCGGGCCGTTGATAGCGGTTTTGCCCTGAGCAAGAACAACCTTTTTCTCGTATGGGCCGTAGATATTTTTTGACCGGAGAGCAAGCTGCCAACCGGTTGGCACACCGCCCGCCGGGGCCAGGATGTAATAATAGCTGCCGATCTTATAAAGCTTTGGCCCCTCGACGGTCTGGTCATTTTCGTGCCCGTCAAACACCATCACGCCGTCGTCGAGCAGCCGCGTGCCGTCGGCACTCATTTTATTTACGACGAGAATGCTCTTGATCCCGGCGCGGCTGCCCGCAAAAGCGTGGACGAGATACGCATTGCCATCGTCATCCCACAGTGGGCACGGGTCGATCCAGCCTTTGGCTTGACGAACAAGCAAAGGCTTTGACCATTCACCCGCCGGATCTTTTGCCTTAGTCACGTAAATACCAAAATCCGGGTCGCCGTAGTAGATATAATATTCTCCCGCGTGAAAACGTATTGACGGAGCCCAAACGCCGCCGCCGTGTTGGGGTTTAGCAAAAACGTCCGACGGGTATTGTTCGCGAAAGACGTGGTTAATGATGCGCCAGTTTACGAGATCTTTGGAATGAAGTATCGGCAGTCCCGGAGCAGCGTTAAAGCTCGACGCCGTCATGTAAAAATCTTCGCCGACGCGTACTACGTCAGGGTCTGAATAATCGGCAAAGATAATGGGATTTTTGTAAGTGCCGTCGCCGTTGTCAGCGACCCAAACATTGGAAACAAAGGGCTTGGATTGGGCAAAAGCCCCAGTGGCCAGAAACAAAAGTGTGATAGTTATTCGGGCCAGCATCTGCCGCCTACTCTGAAGCATCGCCGTTCAAAGCTGCGGTTTGCTGTTCCTCAAGCCGCTGAGCTTTTTGCGTTTCGACCAGATGATCGTGCATTGCCCAACGGGCGGCTTCGGGGTCGTGCTCCCGCATTGCACGGTAGATATTGTGATGCTGTTCGGCGGATTGTTTGAGGTCGAGAGCGCGATGGACAGTTTTGCTGCGGCTGTCGTACAGGATGGTCGCGATCATGTTCATCAACGAGGTAAGGATGCGGTTATTCGACGCCGATGCGATCGTCTGGTGAAACTGCATATCGTGCAGCAAATATTGCTCCGGCTCATTGAGCGAAGCATACATGCCGGTGATCTCCTCGGCCATCAGCGTCATCTGTTCGCTGCTCGCCCGCTCAGCGGCGAGCCCGGCGATACTCATTTCCAATGCAAGCCGCGCCTCAAACATCTCGTCCGACGTAAATCCGTGCAGAGCCGAAAGCATTCGCAGCGGATCACTGTCGAGCGTAGGCGACTCGTCTTTCTCAACAACAAATGTGCCGGCACCTTGTTTAGACTTCAAAATACCAACGGTCGAGAGCGAGCGGATACCGGCGCGCAATGTTGGGCGGCTGACGCCTAATAGCTTCGCGAGATCGCGTTCGGGCGGCAGACGGTCGCCGGGCGAAAGCTCGCCGCTATGGATCATTTTGCGCAGGCGTTCGACGACCTCGCCGACGGTGGTGCCGTTTTTCTCGGAGTTGAGAGATGTAAAAATTCCGGGCTTCGATTTTGGCATGCGATTATTTATCAATGTTATATCAGTGACAAAAGTTTGTCGAAAAATTCCGGTCGTCTATTTGCCGGGCTGCGTCTGTGCAAAAACCTTGATCAAGATCATCGAAAACTTTTTATCCGTTACAGTTCGCTGATGTGCCGTCCCACGTGGAACGACGATCAGATCCCCTTTTTTGATCGTCACTTTCTGGGCGCCGGTCGCAGTTTTCGAGCGCCACTCGCCGGGTGAGATCTCGTTTGGCGTGTCGAGCGTTCCGCCAAGCATCAGCGTTGCGGTGCCTTTGAGAACATAATAAACGTCATCGGATCCGTCGTGGATCTCGACGAGGTCATTGACGCGGTTCTCGTCGTGAAATATCGCAACCCGCATTTGCGTACCGGCTGCGGCAGCGACGTCCTCATTGGTATTACCGGGTTTTTGTTCCAGCGCCTTTTGGATGTCAGCAACCTGTTGTTTTGTCTTAATAACAAACGGCCGTGTCGCCGTCGATGGCTGACGCGTTTGTGCAGACGCCGCTACTGACGCCGCCGCGATCAACAACAATGTAAATAAAATACGAGGCATTAACATATCTATTTTTTCCTTGCGTTCGTCAGCAACAATCGGGTGAGGTCGGTTGCTGCCTTAAAGTTTTCAAATTCGAGCGGCAGACGCCGTCCGTCAAGGTACTCGTTATAGAGCCACGGGTCGCCTATGACAAACACGGTTCCCTTGCCGTGTTTTGCGGTCGCCATGACGACATCGCCGTTTGCGGAGACGACGGCTTTAGCGTTGCCGCTGACCGACAGCGTCGAGATCTCTTTTACAAACACGCGTTTTGTCGTCGTGAATATCGGATTGCCCGCAGCGATCTCAACGCCGCCCATTTTGTAATCGTTGTTGAGGACCTCAAATTTGCGGTCTTTGTTAAACTTGATTCCAAATTTTTCAGCGATCAGGTTAAATTTGTCGAGCTCGGCGTTCTGGCCGTCGTTGCCCATTAGCATCAGCACGCCGCCGCGTTTTACCCAATCGGCGATGGCTTTTGCGTTGGGCTCAGACGCATAGTTTGGCTTGGCTGTTTCTTTTTCGGTGTCAGGATCGACAATTATGTAAACGCCCGCACCGGCTAGATTTGCTGCGGTCGGTGCCGACGAGAGCGACGAGAGCCGTGCTCCGTTTGACCGAAATAGCTGGCCGAAGGCATAAAATCCTGCGTCGGGCCGCTCGTCCCATTTGTAGTGCCACGTCTCGTCGCCCGCCGTATTTTTGCTCTTGCGGATCTCGTGATTGAAATAGTCGTCGATCACGACGGTCTTGCCGCGACCGGGCCAACCGCGTTCGTATGCTTCGACCTCGATGGCAGCACGGATCGCCGGGCCGAGGCCTTTGGCGTCGTTGGTCCGCAGTTTTTCGCTCATGTAATAGTCAAAACTACCATCTCGATAAGGATTGCCGCCGAGACCCGAGACGGACACGGTACCTTCCCAATCAGTCTGGCCTTGCGCGTTTGTCTTGATAAATTCTTTCTTGATACCGTCCCAGCCGCGAGTCGCGGTCTTCAGATATTTCTCAGGTAAATACCCTTCACGGACACCACGCATCAGTGCATAGACAAACATTGCCGAGGCGGACGACTCAAGGTAATTTTTTTCACGCCCACCGAGGTCGATGATGTCCCACCAAACGCCGGATTTTTTGTCCTGATATTTGGCTATAGCGGCCGCTTCGCGGTTGAGAATTGCGATGATCTCGGCGCGTCGCGGGTGCGTGGCGGGGAAATGTTCGAGCGTATCGACCAACGCCATCGCATACCAGCCCATCGCGCGTCCCCAGACATGCGGTGACAGGCCGGTTTCTTTGTTAGCCCATTTTTGCTGCCTTGATTCGTCCCAGCCGTGGTATAGCAGGCCCGTCTTTGGATCGCGGCTGTGCTTTTCCATCCAGACAAATTGATTTGCGATGTCGTTCCAGTTGTCCTCGCCAAATATGCTCGAATATTCGGCGTAAAAAGGTTCGCCCATATAGAGCCCGTCAAGCCACATCTGATACGGGTAGATCTTTTTATGCCAAAAACCGCCTTCTTTAGTACGCGGATGAGTCTTTAGCTGCGAGCGCAGCAACTCGACCATCTTGCGGTATTTTTCGTTGCTCGTTACGCGATAGAGCAGTAGCATCGCAGTGCCCGGTGTGATGTGGTCGATGTTGTATTCCTCAAGGTGGTAATCCTTGTGGTTGCCTTTTTCATCGATCCAGTGGTCCATTCCTTTTTGGATATGACGGAAATATTTTGGGTCACCAGTCGCGTACCACATCGCCTCGACGGCTTTGAGGATAACGCCCTGCTCGTAGTTCCATTTCGGCGGGATTCCCGGCAGTTTGCGGTCATCGACCCAGATGCGGTTCATCGCCGTCTCGGTGAGCTGCTCGGAAAGACGCGGCTGGGCGGTCGCCACGACGACGGCCATTAACAATAATATTGCTGCAATAAAGATCTTCATTTCTTTAAGTATTTGCGTAATTTTAGTTTATCTTCGTGGATGCCTTCGATCACGAGTTTTGCCATTTCTTCGGCACCTTTTGGCACGAAGTGTGTATTGTCCTCGATGCCTTTTGGATAATTGGCGTTCTCATCGGGCTTTAGCTGCAAAAATAAAACCCGCGAACCTTCTACGCCGTATCGTTTTATCACTGCCTCACTCTTTCGGTGCATATCGATGAGCGGAACCTTTTGCTCTTTTGCAACGGCTCGAACGGCGTCCGGATATTCGGGTGGATGCTTGTCAACAAAGTTACCGTCTTTATCAAAGCTTCGCCGCATCACCGGCGTCATCAGGACGATATTTGCTTTCTTTGCCTTAACATCGCCGATAAACCGGATCAGGTTTGCCCGGTAAGCGTCGGGCGGCGTGTAACGCTCGCCTTTTTCCTTTGACGAGTCGTTGTGGCCAAACTGGACAAAAACAAAATCGCCCTTTTTGAGTTTATCTACGATCGCCTGCCAGCGTCCCTCGGAGATAAAAGTCTTTGTGCTACGGCCATTTTGAGCGTGATTGTCGATGACGACCTTGGCCGGGTCAAAGTATTGCTGCATCATCTCGCCCCACCCGGTCTCGGGGCGTTTTTCGGGCAATTTATTGGCACAGGTCGAGTCGCCGGCTAGATAAACCGTGATCTGTGCCGGGACTGACACGGCCAGCCCGACGAATATAAAGATGAACGTTAAAAGTGCGAACCTCATACCTTGATCAACTCATTGATCTTGACCGGACGATGCTGCTCGATACTTGTACGGGCGGCAATACCCGTCATGCAGGACATCGCACCTGCGCGTGCACTCGGCAACCTAAGATAGTCCGGCACCGCCGCGTTCCGAAATATCACATCACGCAGCCGATCATCACCCCCCGCGTGTCCGCCTTTGATCTGCGGCATATCGAGTTCTTCGTGCTTGCCAAAATTTTTGCTCAGGAACGCTGTCGATTCGCGGGTTATCTCCCACGGTTGACGCTCGTAATCGCGAATCTCAAGCCGGCCTTTCGTGCCGTTAAATGCCAGTCTGTAACCTTCGAATGGCATTGAGGCGTTTAGCGAATACGCGAGGCTCGCACCGTTTGAATATTTTACGATCGCCGACATTGTGTCGTAGATATCCACGTCTTCTTTGAAAACACAACCGTCCCGCTGGTAGCCGTCAGCGCTCTCGCACTCTGAGTAAAGCTTGGTCAGGCGTGCATCTTTTGTCACGTCCCAGTAAAAAGGGCATTTCGCTTGATGCGGACAGGTGCGGCAGTTTGTGTGACGAAATGCACCATTTTTGCCATAAATATTTAGTGCACCATACGCCGTGACCTCGACCGGGTCGGAATCGAGGAACCAGTTGATCAGATCAAAATGATGCGTCGATTTGTGAACGAACAGGCTGCCGCCGCCCGATTTGAGACGATGCCAACGGCGAAAATAATCGGCTCCGTGCCGTGTGTCGAGATACCAGCTAAAATCTACGGATGTGACCTTACCGATCTCGCCGGTGCTGATGATCTGCTTTATCTTTTCGTGCTTGGGTGCGTAACGGTAATTAAAGGTAACAATGATGTTACGGCTATATTTGTTTTCAGCATCAAGCACCGATTGGCAATCAGCAGCTTGGGTAACCATTGGCTTTTCAGTAATCACGTTAACGCCTTTTTCGAGCGCCCGTTTGATAAAAATGTGGTGTGTCGAGTCCACCGTCGTAACCATGACCGTCGATGGCTTTACGGTATCGATCATCTTGTCAAAATCGGTAAACGTCGGGCAATCGGCGCCGATCAGTTTCTTACCGGCCTCAACACGCAGCGGATTTTTATCGCATAATCCGACGAATTCGACCACGTCCTTGTAACGCTCGGCAAGATCTTTTCCCCACATTCCGGTTGCCCGATGTCCCGTGCCGATTATCGCGTAACGTAGGCGTGCAAGCGGCGTTACTATCGCCGGGACGACCCTCGGCCCGAGCAAAAGCCCGGCGGCCGCCGTTCCCGCTGTCGAAACAAATTCGCGCCGATCTACTTTCTTCATAAGCTATAGAGAATCCACAGGTTTTCCGCCGATCTTTACGTTTGAAAGCTTTAGGCCCTTTACGTTCTTGATAACGCTCGGATTTTTGATCTCGCCAAAGGTGCAATTCTTGAGAGAAACGTCAAAGATAGGGGCGTTGTCGAGCCCCTGCAGATCAAGCGCTCGATTGCCAATTCCACACGTTAACCCGTCGATCTGTACATTACGCACAAGCGGAATGTGAGCACCTTTTGCACCCTCTTCGTAATTAAAATCGATCTCGATCACGGCTCGCGAGACAGTGCCGATGGTGTTGTTTTTGTAATAAAAATTTTCGAGCTTGCCACCGCGTGACGCGTTGTTTTTGAATCTGATCGCCGTCCATAGGTCAGGGCTGTCGAGTTTGTTGTCGTGGGCGAAAACATTACGGACTCCACCGGAGATCTCGCTGCCGACGGTGATGCCGCCGTGGCCGTCTTTCATCGTGCAGTTTCGGATGATGACGTTTTCGGTCGGCGTATTGAGCCTGCGGCCGTCGTTATTGCGCCCCGATTTTATCGCAATACAATCGTCGCCGGTGTCGAAATAGCAGTTGTCGATCAGCACATCTTTGCACGATTCGGGGTCGCAGCCGTCGTTGTTTGGGCCATGAGTCGCGATGTGCAGGTTTCGGATCGTCACGTTCTCACAAAGTACGGGATGCACTTCCCACATTGGCGAATCAATGATCTTGACACCCTCGATCAGCACGTTTTTGCATTTGTATGGCTGGATGAACTGCGGCCGCAGATAGTCTTGCTCACCGCCGAAAATGCGCTCGGCGACAGGAGCATTGCGATCCATGTATTCGTATAGCTTCGCCCGAGCTGCACGCTGGCTGATCACCTCGGGGTTGCCGCCGTATCGCGGGTTGCCGTGCCATTTCCAAAAGAACGAAGCACCCTGGCCGTCAAGCGTGCCTTCGCCGGTGATAGCGATATTTGTCTGCTCGTAAGCGTAAATGAGCGGCGACAAATGCATCAACTCCATACCCTCCCAACGCGTATGGACGACAGGCAGATATGCCTCGCGATTGGCCGCAAACTTTAGCGTCGCACCTTTTGAAACGTGTAGATTGACATTGCTTTTGAGCCGTATCGCACCTGTCAGGAATACGCCTGCGGGCACGATAACGCGGCCGCCACCAGCTTTATTGCAAGCGTCGATCGCTTTGTTGATCGCCGTGCGACAATCGACCTGACCGCCCGCTTTGGCGCCGTATTTGAGGATGCTGTAATCCTTTTTCTTAAATTTTGGCGGCACGATACGGGAAAGGATCTGCTTGTACTCGGTCGTCCAAGGATCGGTTTGGCCGAAAGAGCTCTGCGGAAATATCGCGAGCCCGGCCGAGCCGATCATCAAAGTTTTTACAAAGTCTCGTCTGCTTGTCATAAGTCCTATTGCTTTATCTTTGGCGTTTTCCATTTTGGATATTCTTTTTCGATCAGGCCCAATGGAGCCTCGACATACCATGCGTAACCGTTACGCCGTTCGGCGTCGATCTGCATTACGTCGTATTTGATCACCGAGTCGCGGCCGATAAATATTGGTTTCATTGTCTCCAGCTCATAAAACCGTGCCCAGGTCGCGGGCGCTGTTTTGTCTTTGACGACCGCACTTTCGCCATTTTTCCGAACCCACCGGATTCCGTTGATCTGATTTGCTCTGAACCATGCGATCGCGGCATCGACAGCGGTGGTGATCTCGGGTGTCGGTTTTTCCTGCATCAAAAAACGGACAATGCCGACGCTTTCGCCCGCCGAGAGAGCGGGAGGTTCAAACTTTCGTGCCCACGCAGGTTTCAAGGTGACCTCGTCATATTGTGGGGCCCAGACGGTCTTTTTGCCTTTGATATCGACCTGTAGTTTTAGTATCAAGGCGACCCCTTTGGCAACGGCTTTCTCTGCTTTCGCGCGACGCTCTTCGTCAACGAATTTGTAATCGTCGGTGCGGTTTGCTATGTCACGCAGCAAACGCAGTACGCCGATCATCGCGTCATCGTTAAATGTGATATGCGTATAATAGCCTTTTTTTAACGGCAAATACTGAGGAAAGCCGCCGTTCTCATATTGATATGCGAGCAGATGATCGACGCCTTTATTAAAAGCGTCCTTGTATTTCGGCAAGTTGGCAGGCGGCGAAGATTTGAGCAAACTCGCGGTTATGAGCCGCCCAAGATATGCGACCTGCGTGTAAGTCGTACGGTTGTCGATCGTCGTTTCAGAGATGTCGGATCTTTTGGCGGCGAGATCATCACGCTCAGGCTTTGTGAGCATCAACGCCATATCGACATTCTTTTCAAAACCGCCATTGTCTTTTTGATAGAGCAATAGCTGATCGCCGATACGTGCCGCTTCGTCGGTTTGATACCAGAGAGGCTTTTGTTTGAAAACCTCGCCCCATGTGACTAGTTGCCAGTCAGGTGCGGTCTTTTCCTGCCATAAAAAATTATCTCCCCGATACGGATCCCAACCGTCTTTTCCGCCAAGAAAATATTCGACCGAAAACACTTTGATATCCGCATCTCCGAGTTTGCGTGTCCAAGCGGCTCGCCCCTCGGCATTGGCTCCTTTTCCGGTCGAACCGTATTCGGCAAAGTAAGCGGTTTTTTCGCGTTGAGGTTCCCAGTGGTGCCAGCCTTCGGGGCGGATCTCGGCGTCCATCTGGGTGTTTAGAAATACGGTACGGCCGTAGTCACGCCACGGCCGCCCGAGATAAATGCCGTTTTTCGTGTTGTTGCTGGTCAAACGGCATTTATGAAAAATTAATCCTGCTGGTTCGTCTGCGGCAAAACGCATCGGCGCCGTAATGTAGCCATCGCCTTTGCTGTGAATGTGACAATTTTCGAACACCGCCGCTGCCATCCCAAATATATAATCGACGTGGCCCTCGATGTAGCAATCCTTGTAGTATTGACGGCCGTTCTTGGCGTAAAGCGTGTCTTGCCAGCCTAGAAACCGGCACCTATTGAACATCGCACGGTCAGCTTCGACAAGAATCGCCACCGCCTGTGAACCCTGGCCAAATGAATTTTCAAAAGTAATATTCTCAGCGTAAAAATCGTGACCGCCGATATATGTGCTATAGCTCGCCGAGGTCGAGCCCGCGTCTTTGTTAGACAGGTTAAAGGTCAACACCGTCTTTTCCGCATCAGTTCCGATAAACGAAATGTACGGCTTATTTGCCGGAATTCGGATCTGCTCTTTGTAGATGCCTGGTTTGATAGAGATAACGAATCGCTTTGTGTTATTTTCCGGCACTTTATCGACCGCCGCCTGTACACTTTTTACATCACCGCTGCCATCGGCGGAAACGGTAATGTCCGCTGCGAGTGCCGACACGACTGCCAGCACGATGAGCAATGATATTGTGAAAATGCGCACGGCGTTCATAGCAAAAATTGAGATGAAAAAGCGTCACATAACCGGCCGATGAAGCATGGTCGTCTATGTGACGCTCGCTAGTTAGATGCAAAAAGCAAACTACGTCACACTAGAATGTGAAACGAGCTGCAAGTTGAATATCACGCGGCGGCTGACGAACCGGAGCCGCAGTTTTGCCGAAAGCCGCATTCGACGGTGTGACATTTGGCGACGTGAAATATGGAGTATTCAACGCGTTAATAGCATCCATACGGATCTGTAACTTCATTCCCTCACCGATACGGAAGTTTTTGGAAAGTCCCATATCAAATTTCAGAAACCTCTGATTACGCAGGTTGTCTGTCGTAAAGGGAACGTTTCTCAGCGTGATGGCACTACCGCTGGTATAGTTATTGGCAACACCCGGAACGACTCCACCAATGCTAAATCCGGAGATGTCCCAGCCGGGTATGTCGACACCATAGCGGCCGATGCTTACGTTACGTTCGCTGTAGTTACTCACTAACTTAGTGATGTCGCCGTTGTAGTAGAGATTCGGCAGCAAGAGAGGTTCGCCGCTTTGCCGTTCAAAAATGCCCTGCACCTGCCAGCCGCCCAAGATGCCGTTGATGACCGGATGCCACGAACTGCCAAACTGTCGGCCTTTGCCAAACGGAAGCTCGTAAATTGTCGAGATCGTAATACGATGCGGACGATCATTAGGCGAAATGTATTCGGTCAACTCGGTGTCCTGCGGATTGAGGTATTGGTTCTTGAGACGCTCACGCGACCAGGTGTAAGAGCCGTTAAACGACATTCCTTTTGTAAAGCGCTTGATGAACTGCAACTGAACCGAATTGTAGCTACTCGTGCCGTTGTACTCCGTCACCGACACATTGCCAAACTGCGGAAATGCTGTCAGCAATCTGCGGCGGGCGATATTTGTACCGTTCCAAGCGGACTGGCTAGGAATAAGCGTCCGGAAAGGATTGGTAATTGTTGCATTGAGATAGGTTGTTGCACTGGCAAGGTCGGCAACAAGTGTCCCCGGATTTGCAGTCGCAAGGTCGATCAGACACGGCCCGCCTGTATCCGAACGGACACAGTTGCGGGGAATGAAGTTGAGTTCACGGTTGACGGCTAGATCAGCTCCGCGAGAATAAACATAGGTCGCCTCGACCCCGATGCCGCCCCAAAGTTCGCGTTGTACGCCGACGATGAATCTCGAGTATGTTGCGTTCTTCCTTTCCTTTTGCAGGATGATGGACGTCGGGCCGTTGTTGCCGACGGCGGTAAGATCAGTTCCGGCAAAGGTCATCAGCCCATTTGCAGCACCGACCGACGGAAGGATCCCGCTCGGGAAAGCGTTTGCCAATGTTGCAATAAAGGTAAGGCCATTATTTGTGCTCGGCGTAAACGTTGTCGGTGTCGAAAATCCCGGTTGGAAAATGACACTTTGCGAAACGATCTGAAAAGGAGCTGTAAAGGTACCATATCCAGCTCGAATGATGGTCTTTTGATCAGGCGAGTAGGATATACCAATACGCGGCTGGAAATTGTTTTTATCCATCAGCTGGTTCGCCTGCGACGCTCCGCTTGCAAAAACAAATCCACCCTTTAGGTTTTGAAAGGCGGTGATCGGTACGCCCGCCGGCACACTCGAATTGTAGTTGGCCAAAACTGCAGCAGCGATAGGGCTTGCAGCATTTCGGTCAAAATCGACGATCATGCGGCCTTGTTTTTCCTTATAACCGCTTTCGATCTCGTAACGCAATCCAAGATTGAGAGTGAGATTTGGGGTAATTCTCCAGTCATCCTGTACAAAAACGCCGTGATAGACCGATGAAACGTCATAAACCTGCGGATTATCGATCGAACCCGACGCTGGAATACCCATTAGGAATGACGCAAGGTCTCGGCCCGGCCGGTCACGCTGAGTGTTCCCCGAGTTAGAGGCCTGCATGGTATAGGTCCCCTGGAAAGTGAACTGGCCCGATGCATATCCGTCGTAGTTAAAACGCTCGTGCATTCGGCGAAAATCATAACCCGATTTGATGGTGTGGTTTCCGCTAACATACGTCATCGTAGGCTGGACAGTGAACATATCAAACGGCCTATCGCGTCCATCATTGTAATCGGCACGCAGTGACCCCACTGTAAGAAAGTTGGTGAAATTGAACCTTGGGAAAATATTTGCCTGGCGGGCTGCGGGAATGCCGGTAAAACCAAGATCGGCAGCGCTTGGTTGGCCGTCCTGAAATCTTACGAGCTCAAATTTTCCCCAACTGCCGCGGAGGTCAAAATACAGATTTGAGCTGATCGTCGATGTCCAAGTTGCGCTCACACCATTATTGCGGCGGTTCTCAAAGCCCCGGAAGATCGAATCCGGCGTCATCGTCAGGTTATAACGGTCCTCGGTATTTCGGCTGTGATAATACTTACCAAAAATACTGTTTCTGTCGTTGATATTGTGATCGATCCTGCCCATAAACGAACGGTAGGGACGGATCAGATTTTGATCGGTAATGTAGTTGTTTGTGTTTCCCGGGAGATTCGGCAGGGGAAACTTGCTCATAAACGCTACCGCCGGGGCGTAGAGCGATCCCGTTGGGATAATGTTACATGTGGAACCCACTGGTACCGCACCTGATGTCGGGCAACCAAACGATGTGCGAACTACGTTGCTGCCGCTCACTGCTCCCGAAAACGGGTTGTAAATAATAGTATTGGCAGCGTCAGCGATATTCGCCGGATTAACAATGAGGGACGAAAAATCACCAGTTCGCCACGCCGCTAGCGGCACGCTGTAGGTGGTCGTCTGGGCAACATTGTCTTTTTGGCGTTCGTAGGAAAAGAGAAAGAAGGTCTTGTTCTTAAAGATCGGGCCGGTAAGGACGCCGCCATACCGATTGTACTTACGTTCGGGTTTTGGCAGGCCGGCTTTGTTGTTAAAGAAATTGTTTGCCGTGCGGCTCTTGTCGCGGTCATAAAAATAGCCTTCGCCGCTAAATTTGTTGGTGCCGCTCTTGGT
>JBEBGA010000139.1:0-7396 GCA_040081695.1 Pyrinomonadaceae bacterium | reverse complement strand
CGTAATTGCCGCCGTCAACGTCGTCTTGCCGTGATCCACGTGTCCAATTGTCCCAATATTCACGTGCGGCTTGCTGCGATCGAATTTCTCTTTGCTCATGTCTTTATCCTTCCTTTAAATAAAGCGATTTAAATACAGCTGACAGCTGTTGGCTTACAGCTAATTAGCTGTTTTCTAATTCCTTAAGTAGTTGCCCCAGTCCCCTTGATCTTAGCGATAACTTCCTCAGCGACATTTCGCGGAGCTTCGTTATAACGCTCAAAATGCATACTCGATGTCGCACGTCCCTGTGTCGATGAACGGAGGTCGGTCGTGTAACCAAACATCTCCGACAGCGGCACAAATGCCGTAACGACCGAAACATTACCCGGACGCGGTTCCATCTTGTCGATCTGGCCGCGGCGGCGATTAAGATCGCCGTTGACCGCACCCATATATTCTTCAGGCGTAACGACCTCGATACGCATGATGGGTTCGAGCAGGACCGGTTTTGCCTTTTTCACAGCATCCTGAAACTCATACGAACCGGCAAGTTTGAATGAAATTTCGTCCGAGTCAACTTCGTGATACGAACCAAAAAGGAGCGTAACTTTGATATCGACCAGCTCATACCCCGCCAGATATCCACGCTGCATAGCATCGCGAACACCTTCCATCGTCGGCTTGATGAACTGACGCGGGATCGAACCACCGGTGATCTTGTCTTCGAAGACAAAACCTTCACCCGGAGCCGGCTCGACGGTGAGCTCGACGTGGCCAAATTTACCACGACCACCCGACTGTTTCTTATATATCTCTTTACCCGGTGCGGAAGTCGTGATCGTTTCACGATACGCAACCTGCGGTTTACCAACGTTAGCCTCAACGCCAAACTCACGCTTCATGCGATCAACAATGATCTCAAGGTGAAGCTCGCCCATACCGGCGATGATCGTCTGGCCAGTTTCGTGGTCGGTGTTGACCTGAAACGAAGGATCTTCCTGGGCAAGACGGTTGAGGGCGATGCCCATTTTGTCTTGGTCCTGACGGGTTTTCGGTTCGACCGCGACACGCACGACTGGTTCCGGAAAGTCCATCGACTCAAGGATAATTGGTTTCGACTCGTCCGAGATAGTGTCGCCGGTCGTGGTATTTTTCATACCGCCGATCGCGACGATCTCGCCCGCACTGGCCGTTTCAACGTCTTCACGTTTGTTGGCATGCATCAGCATCAAACGGCCGACACGCTCTTTTGAATCTTTGATCGTGTTCGTCACATACGAACCCGACGAAACCGTTCCCGAATAGATACGCACAAATGCGAGTTGTCCGAGGTGCTTGTCCGCCATCAGTTTGAATACCAAACCGGAGAACGGAGCCTTAGCATCAGGCGGACGGCTTTCGATCGCGTCCGTATTTGGGTTTACACCCTCGATTGCAGGAATATCGAGAGGGCTCGGGAGAAAATCAATAACCGCATCAAGCAGCGTCTGAACACCTTTATTCTTAAATGCAGAACCGGTAACGACCGGGACGATCTTCATCGCCAGCGTTCCCGCACGAAGAGCGACGCGGATCTCGTCTTCTGAGATCTCCTCGCCTTCGAGATATTTCATCATCAGATCGTCATCGATGGCCGAAACGGCTTCGACAAGCTTTTCGCGTTGAGCTTTTGCCACGTCGACGAGATCGGCCGGGATGTCTGTGACATCATAATTGGCACCCATCGCCTCGTTGGTCCAGACAAAAGCCTTCATCGTGATCAGATCGACGACACCTTTGAAATGCTCTTCGATACCGATCGGCACTTGCAGTGCAACAGCGTTTGCACCGAGGCGATCAAGGATCGACTGAAAACTGCGGTCAAACGAAGCACCCGCACGATCAAGCTTATTAATAAAGCAGATACGCGGCACGCCGTATTTGTCTGCCTGACGCCAAACGGTCTCAGACTGCGGCTCGACACCGGCAACACCGTCAAAAACACAGACCGCACCATCCAAAACACGAAGAGACCGCTCAACTTCCATCGTGAAGTCAACGTGTCCCGGTGTATCAATAATATTAATACGGTGCTCAATGTTGTTACGCGTCCAGAAACAGGTCGTCGCAGCCGAGGTAATTGTAATACCGCGTTCCTGCTCCTGCTCCATCCAGTCCATCGTCGCCGTTCCTTCGTGAACTTCGCCGATCTTGTGGGAAACACCCGTGTAATACAAAATGCGCTCCGTCGCCGTGGTCTTACCCGCGTCGATATGGGCCATGATGCCGATGTTTCTATATTTGTCTAAGCTGATCTTCGCCATTTAACTAAAACCTATAATGTGCGAACGCCTTGTTCGCTTCTGCCATGCGGAGCACGTCTTCCTTCTTCTTCATTGCTCCGCCGCGTCCGTTCACGGTGTCGAGGAGCTCACCTACGAGGCGGTCTTCCATCGTTTTTTCGCTGCGTCCGCGTGCGTTTGTCACGATCCAGCGGATCGCAAGTGTATTGCGGCGGTCACGCGAAACTTCGAGAGGCACCTGATAGGTAGCACCACCGATACGTCGCGACTTGACCTCGAGCGTCGGTGCAACGCTGTCGAGAGCGGCCTTAAATACTTTCAAAGGCTCGTCTTGTGCCTTTTCGCCCAATTTGACCATCGCTCCGTAAAAGATCTGCTCAGCAGTTGTCTTTTTACCCGCGAGCATCAAGCCGTTGATAAATTTGGTAACGGCGATGCTGTTGTAGATCGGATCCGGCAAAACTTCTCTTTTTACTGCAACTCTACGTCTTGGCATAACTTCTTATTTCGCTCCCTTCGGACGTTTTGCCCCGTATTTAGAACGCGACTGATTTCGGTTCGCGACGCCTGAGGCATCCAGCGTTCCGCGGATAACGTGATAACGAACACCCGGCAGATCCTTTACACGTCCGCCGCGGATGAGCACGATCGAGTGTTCCTGCAAGTTGTGCCCGATACCCGGGATATATGTAGTAACTTCGATCTGGTTGGTCAAACGCACACGAGCGACCTTACGAAGAGCCGAGTTAGGCTTTTTCGGTGTCGATGTGTAAACGCGGGTGCAAACGCCACGCTTCTGCGGATTTGCCTGCAAAGCGGGACTCGCGGTTTTATACTTGATCCGCTTGCGTCCCTTACGTACTAATTGGTTGATAGTAGGCATCGTTTTCTCTATTTAAAATTCCAGTAGGCAAAACTACCGTCTTACCTGACTCTTGCTCGGATAATATCCGGCAGTTAGCTCAAGCAGCACTAAAGCTGAATGAATTAAATTTATGTTCTAACCCTTAAGAATTGTTACTTTGCTGTAGCGTGGCATATTAGATATGTGTAATTCGCCAGCGGACGGTGATGCCCGCCTATTACGCTACAATCCGTGTTTCAATTCTCAAAAATCCTATCTGTAAACTCACGCGGAGCATATAGATACAACGAACGGTAAAGTCCGAAACTTTAGATATTATGAATTTGGCGGATTCTTGTCAAGCCCGCTTTTGCCAAATCACGCATTTCTTTAGTAGAATCTCACCTTTGGTAAAACGGTCAGTTTCCGACCATATATATAAGAAGTAATTTAAGCATGACAAATCTCGAAACGTATCTATCTAACTACACTGAAACCGACTGGCTCGCCGCCCTCGACGAACTGCTTCCATGCATACATGAGGTCGACAAAAACGCCGTCCAGATCTGGTTTCGCTTTTATCCGCTGAGCCTCAAGCGTTTTATCGACGCCGCCGAGGAACGCGAAGCAACACTGCACGGGCTGGCGATGCAGGGCGTTTTTGAGCTGAAAGATCAGATCGACTCGTCACATCATTTTTTATACGGCCACCGTTATTGGAAAACCGTCAAAGCCGCGATCGAAGCCGAAGCCGCTGTCTTTACCGACCAGAAGCATGATCTGAAAGAAGAGGTCAAACAGATCGGGATGTTGGTTGCCGAAAAGCTCAAGGTCGAACGACCGCTCGTCAATGCCATTGTCCTTGTCGGTCTGATGACGCTCAACCAAGTCGGCCTCGAAGCCTTTAACGCCGCGACCGGTGAGGTCGAAAAGCCGAGCGGTGTAATGACAAAATCGCCCGACGCGATCGTCGCCGAGCGTGCAAAAGACGATTCGCAGGGCGTTTTCGGGTTTCTCAAAACCGTCAACAAAAAATTCTCGGTCACATACACCGCCGCCAATTCGAGCGGCAAATTCCCTTTGCTCAACGAGCAAGAGATCACCGCCGCGTCGGCAAACGACCGCTCGCAGGATTGGCAATCACTCGACAGCCGCTGCTGGGAAGGCCCCGTTCCGGTCGAATGTACCGCTGCTTCATGCGGCACTTGCTGGGTTGGTGTCCTTGGTGGCCAGGAAAAGATGACCGAAGTCGGCCGCCGCGAACGCCGTGCGATGAAGGTCTTTGGCTACAACCAAACCGATGACGCAACACCATTCATGCGTCTAGCCTGCCAAGCCCGTGCAATGGGCAACGTCACGCTCGTCATCCCGCCCTGGAACGCCGTCTTTGGCAAAAAGGTCTATGGCAATATCGAAGAGGTCGAACTCGAACCAGTGACAACATCAGCCAAAGCCCTCCGCGAAACTATCGCCTCGGCCACATCCGGCGAATAAGATAATTTAAAACGCAGAGACCGCAAAGTTCGCAGAGAATAGTATTAGAATCTCTACGTTCTTTGCGGTCGCTGCGTTTAAATCGCTTTTATTGACAGTCGTTGTCGTAAGCCGAACCCAAGGTCGTTCCGGTCACTCGATAGCATTTATTCATATCGGAGCTCTGGAGCACACGATCGAAAATCTCTCTCTTCGGCTGCCAGACCAAGCCCGTATCATTATGCATTCTCAGCCGAATATTTGTCGCCGCGGCAGGTATATATGCTAGGCCTTGCCAGCCGGCACTCTTTCCATGCTCTTTCCAACTTTGCGCTGATCTGCCAGGTTCGTCCCATGTGATCTCAAATTGCGCAATATACGCACCTTGTTGTACGAATTTGATCCAATTGTCCGGCTTTCGCACCGGCTCCGGTTTCGCCACAATTTCCGGTTCTTCTTTGACCCCGTTCCATTTGTGCCAGATCTTTAGTCTAAGTTTTTGGTCCTTCACGACGGACTCTACGTCGTCAATGATCAGCCGAATTATTCCATATCTGGTCTTGTCGGAAAGATCCTCGCGTGCACCCCATTTTTCGGCGATAGCTTCGATCTTTGCCTCGTCATTTATGAATTCAGGCAGACCCGCTTTTAGCTCTTCGAGCAAGGCCGCAACCCCATCTTCATCCAAAATGGTCTTATCGTCCTGCTGAGCCATCGCTCCAACAGACAACGACAAGCAAACAAGTAATGAAGCTGCAAAAAAGCGTATACCTTTAAGCTCTAAGTTAAACATAAGCGATCTCCTCTATTAGTCAGGAATCTTATACCCATTCCCAACCAGTAACAAATTCATCATCGGACGTTTGGCAGTGATCTCCAACTTGGTTGCTCTATGATGCGAAAATTCCACTCAAGATGCCAACAAAAAAAAACGAGGCCGACTCAAGCGTCAACTTGCGCCGCGACAGGCGAATAAGAAGACCAACCACAAAGGCACAAAGGGCACAAAGAATAGCTTTTTTGCTTCTTTGTGCCCTTTGTGTCTTCGTGATAAAAAAATTGTTACCAAGGCAATTCCTGGCCTAAATGTATAAATTTGCCTGAATATCCGTCAGCCGGTAACGATGCGAGATCGACCGACGTCTTCGCTCCTTCCTCAACCGGAATGTCGCCGTTGGCGTTCATGTCAGTCACTACCGAGCCCGGATGAGCGGTGCTGACTTTAATTTTGGTATCCTTTAGCTCGTGTGCGAGATGAATGACGTAACCGTTCAGGGCTGTCTTCGAGATGTTGTACGCCGGAACTTTGTAATTGTAGATAGGCGAAGTCGGATCGGAATGCAGCCCCAGCGAACCCAAACCGCTCGACAGGAACACGATCCGTCCGGCGTCCGATTTCTTTACGAGCGGCAGCAATTTCTGCGTCACGTCGATCGTATTGAAAAAGTTGGTATCAAAAGTTTTACGAAACGTCTCCTGCGAGGTCTTGCTTGCCGGAACCATTCCGCCGTCTGCGTCAAATTCCTCAGCGAGAAAGATCCCTGCGTTGTTGATCAAAATATCGAGCTTGCCATAGGTCGCGTCGATAAATTTCGCCGCCGACTCGTGCGTTTCCGGATCGTTAACGTCGAGTTTGATATATTCGACATCGAGCCCCTCGTTCTTCAAGACCGATTCGGCCTCAAGCCCTTTTTCCTCGCTTCGTGCCCCGATCAAAACCTTAATTCCCTGTTTTCCTAGCTGACGAGCTGTCTCAAAACCTATGCCGCGATTGGCTCCAGTGATTAATGCGATCTTTTTATCAGTCATTGTATTTCCCCTATATTATTCAGATTTTGTAACAATATTTGTTACAGTTATGGTCAAAAAAATTTAAGTGCCGACGGCCTACGATCGTTTCGCGACCACAAAATACTTGTCAAAGTTATTCAATGTCGTCTGCACATTTGTAACCATAACTGTTACAGATAAACTTGTCAAGCGGTTTTTGAAAAAAATTAACCGCAGATAAACGCAAATGGACGCAGATCAGAATAAAACAGAACACTATTCTATTTCTTATCTGTGTGTATCAGCGTCCATCTGCGGTTAAATCTCCCTCTTCCCTCTGCGTCTCAGCGTCTCTGCGGTAATATATTCCCGTGCCCGAAGACAAAAAACCATTTCCCCCGGTCGCCCTCGTCGTCATCGCCGTGCTTTTGTGGAGTACCGGCGGGATGTTTATCAAGCTCGCGACAAACCTCGATGCATATCAAGTAACTTTCTTTCGATCCTTGCTCGCTGGGCTCACCGTCCTCATCATCACTCGCAAAAACGGCCTCCGGATCAACGGCTTTGGCGTTATTGCGTCGATCATCTATGCGACGCTTCTGTTCCTGTTCGTCTGGGCGACCAAACACACGACCGCCGCCAATGCCATCTTTCTCCAATACACTGCCCCGATATACATACTGATACTGGCGCCGTTCGTGATCGGCGAAAAATTTCACATCCGCGACCTTGTGACTGTAGTTTTTTGCATCGCGGGAATGAGCCTGTTCTTCGTCGGCGACCTAACGATCGGCGATTACCAGGGAAATATCGCAGCCCTCGGCTCGGGCATCTTTCTTGGGCTTTACATCATGCTGCTCAAACACCCGAAGGCAGCTGGGATGAACTCAGTGATAACCGTCATCTACGGCAATTTCCTCCTCGCCTTGCTTACGCTGCCGTCTGGTATCGCCGCACTTCCGACCGCGACCTGGCGTGACTACGCCGCGGTCGGCTTTCTCGGGATTTTCCAGATCGGCATTTCTTACATCCTGTTTATCAAAGG